>NZ_JAPWAG010000011.1:0-79882 GCF_041432775.1 Pauljensenia sp. 20925_1_34
CCCGCTATTGCGTGCGCTGACCGGCTATGTCGCACGTAAACCCGGTATTGCGTGTCTGGGCGGGGCTGCCCGCGCTCGTATTAGCCCGTTAACCCGCCTTGTGTGTGTCGGCGGTCGTCTCGCAGATTCCGCGTTTGTTCTTGTGATTGGGTGCGCTGCACCCGATCCGTAGGCATTACACCCCTTCTGTTCGGGTGCAGCGCCTCGTAACGGGTGCAGCGCCTCGTAACGGGTGCAGCGCCTCGTAACGGGTGTCGCGCCCCGTAACGGGTGCAGCGGCCCTCGCGCTGTTATTTCGGCCGTTGCTAGGCCCGCCCGCCGGGCGCCCCCGTCAGTCGGCCCGCCGGGCATGTGGGGGTATTCATGCCCCCACGATGAAACAACCGTCTTCAACACCGACTTTCCCGAACCAGCAAGCCGAAAAGTCGCCACGAAACCAACACGTTTTGTCCATCCTCATAGTTGGTTCCAACCAACTAAAACACCGATTTTCCCGCACCGACACGCCGAAAAGTCACCCCTCCAGCAACACGTAGTGTCCTATAACCCCACGGTTACGGCTGGTTGCTGCCACCGGCGGATACAAGACGCGCCCGGACCGCTCGGTCCGGGCGCGCAACGAAATCGGCTCAGGCGTTAGGACGCTTGCCGTGGTTCGCGCCGTTCTTACGACGATCGCGACGCTTACGACCCCGCTTCGACATGTCATTCTCCTTGGGTTTGTTGTCTAGACTGAAGCATTTTTGCACACATTGACCCAAACCACCAAGGCACAACGCCACCGCGGCGACGAAGGTCACCGAAAACGGGAGGCGTCCCCGGCCTCGGCGACGCGAGCGCAGGGAGCGGCCGCGCGAGGCCGCGTTCAGCGCCAGGTGAGTGACACACTCATAGTGGAGGCGGCGGCGCGGGTGCAGGGAGCGGCCGCGCGCGAGGCCGCGTTCAGCGCCACGTGACCGAAACAGCCGTGATGGAAGCGAGGACGCGGGCGCGCAGCGCGGGCGAGGCTTGCTCGGACTCGTAGCAGCCGCGCATGAGGGCTCGCACGTGGCGCTCCGCGTCCAGGGCGTCGGCGCAGTGCGGGCAGGTGGCGACGTGCTGGATCATGAGGGCTCGGACGCGGGCGTTCGGCCCGGGCACGGATCCGGCGTCGATGAGGCCGGAGCGGCGGTCGCACTCCTCGCAGTCGATCAGTTCGTACAGGGCGTCCTGGACGTCCTGGCAGGTGACGCGCGTGTTCACTTGGCTCCTCCGATCCCGTATTCCGCGGCGACGTCGGCCAGGGAGGCGCGCAGGTTCTTACGCGCGCGGTTCAGTCGGCTCATGACGGTCCCCATGGGAACTCCTAGTTCTTCGGCAATTTCCTTGTAGCTCATTCCCTCAACGTCAGCCATGAGGACAACCATCCGATGTTCCTCGGAGAGCGAATCGAGGGCCTCGCGCAGTTGCGTGGAGGGCAGCGCCTCGAGTGCTTCTACTTCGGCGGATTTGAGGCCCGTCTCCGAGTGGGAGGCGGCGTCGGCCAGCTGCCAGTCTTCGACGGTGTCGCTCGAGGCGCGCTTGGGTGAGCGCTGGGCCTTGCGGTAGCCGGTGATGTAGGTGTTGGTGAGGATCCGGTAGAGCCAGGCTTTGATGTTGGTGCCGGGCTTGTACTGGTGGAACTTCTGGTAGGCCTTGAGGTAGGTCTCTTGCACCAGGTCCTCCGCGTCGGCTCGGTTGCGGGTCATACCCAGGGCCGCGCCGAAGAGTTGGTTCATGAGGGGCATCGCTTCGTCCATGAAGCGCGCCTCGAGCGCAGCGCCGTCCTGGGCGGACGAGGCCGGGGCGGACGAGGCCGGGGCGGGCTCGGGTGCCTGTGGCGTCGGTGAGGGGGTTGTCGTGTCCATCGGCTCCCAGCCTAGTCGCGCTGACGGGCGGCGCGAATGGGAGTGGGCGATGGGTGGTCATACTGAGGGCAACGCCTCACGCCCCTCTTTATTCCACAACCCCCAACAATTGTGCGTTGCACCACTTTCATCCTGTTGTTTGGGAGTGGCCGGGCCGTTCGGCTTCCCCCGGGGGCAAAGGTGTCGAACAATAGGGGTATGAATCTGCTGCGCGTTGTTGCCCGTCCCTTGCTCGCCGCCCCGTTCATCGCCGATGGGGTTGATGCCCTCATGCATCCGCGTTTCCACGTGGAGCGCGCCGCGGGCGTTCGTCCCCTCATCGACAAGGCGACCGACGCGGTCGGCCTGGAGCCGCTGACGGATCAGCAGCTGGCCGTCGCGACCCGCGTGACAGGCGCGGTGACGGTCGTCGCGGGCCTGCGCTTTGCGCTGGGCCGTAAGCCCCGCGTGGCCGCACTGACCCTGGCCGCAATCGGCGCGCCCATGGCCCTCGTGAATGCTCCCCTGCCGGGAACGACGCGAGGCCTGTCCAAGGAGCAGATCAAGCGCCGTCGCTACCGCACGCTGAATAAGGCGGGCCTGGCCGCAGGCGTTCTCCTGGCGTCGACGGATCGCGTCGGTCAGCCCTCGGCCCTCGTCGCCCACGCGATGCGCCGCGACCAGCGCCGCGCGATCGCCGCGGCCGAGGCCGCCGTCATGGAGCGTCTGAGCGGCACCGCTTCGTGAGCGCCCCCTGGCCCGCTCCCCTGGCCACCTCCCCCGTGGATGCCACGGTCGAGGTGCCGGGCTCAAAGTCGATCACGGCGCGCGCCCTCTACCTGGCTGCCGTCGCTGATTTTCCCTCCGTCATTCGCGGTGCCCTGGATGCGCGCGACACGCGCCTGTTCGCGGCCGCCCTGGAGGTCATGGGCGCGCGCGTGGAGGACGAGGGCGCGGGAACACTGCGCGTCACTCCGATGGAGCTTCCGCCGCGCGGCGGGCGCATCGAGTGCGGCCTGGCCGGCACCGTCATGCGCTTCCTGCCGCCCCTGGCGGCGCTGTCCCCCGAGGAAACACTCTTCGACGGGGATGAGCAGGCCTACGCGCGCCCGCTCGGTCCACTCCTGGACGCCCTGGTGCGCATGGGCGCGACCGTCACCTATCACGGGGAGCGCGGACACCTGCCTTTCACGATCCAGGGTCCGATCCACACGCCGCTGGGCGCGCAGGCCTGGGTGGACTCCTCGTCCTCGTCGCAGTTCCTCTCCGCCCTGCTGCTCGTCTCTCCCCTGGTCGGCGATCCCCTGTTCGTGTCGGCTCCGGGACTCGTCCCGTCGATGCCGCACGTGGAGATGACGCTGGCGTCCCTGGCTGGCGCGGGCGTCGACCTGGAGGTCGTGGACGAGGGCCGCGCCGACCTGTCCACCTGGCACGTCTTCCCGTCGCGTCCGCGAGGCGGCGACATCACCGTCGAGCCGGATCTGTCCAACGCCGGCCCATTCCTGGCGGCCGCGATGGTGACGGGCGGGCGCGTGCGAATCCCGGCGTGGCCGGGGGCGACGACGCAGGCGGGCGACGCCTGGCGCGCACTGCTTGGCCACATGGGCGCAACCATCACGCTCGACGAGGAGGGCCTGACCCTGAGCGGACCGGGCGCCGGCAACTACCCGGGCATCAAGGCGACCATGGCCGAGGTCGGCGAGCTGACCCCCACCCTGGCCGCGATCTGCGCCTACGCCTCGAGCCCATCACACCTGAGCGGCATCGCGCACCTGCGCGGACATGAGACGGACCGACTGGCGGCCCTGGTCGCCGAGATCAACCGCGCGGGCGGGCAGGCCGAAGAGACCGAGGACGGCCTCATCATCACGCCGCGCCCGCTCCACGCCGCGCAGATCCGCTCCTACGCGGATCACCGCATGGCGACCTTCGGCGCGATCCTGGGCCTGGTCACCCCCGGCATCACGGTCGACGACATCGCCTGCACGTCCAAGACGCTGCCCGGCTTCGAGGCGATGTGGGCCTCGCTCGTCACCGGAGGCGGTCAGGGAAACACCCAGGCCGCCCCGGCCTCGTCGATCGAGGAGGAGCAGTGATGGTCCGCCGCGACACCGGAACCGACGACCCGCGCGTGCGCGTGCGCGCCGGCAAGGGCTCGCGCCCGCGCACGAAGGACCGGCCCGACTGGTCTTCCAAGCCGCTGGGCCGCGTCATCGGCATCGACCGCGGCCGCTACCAGGTGAGCCTGGAGGAGAACGGCACCCGCGTGGTGGCCGTGCGCGCCCGCGAGCTGGGGCGCGGCTCCGTCATCATGGGCGACCGAGTGCGCCTGACCGGCGACCTGTCCGGGCGCCCCGACACGCTCGCGCGCATCGTCGCCGTCGAGGAGCGATCTTCGGTGTTGCGTCGCTCCCTCGAGGATGCGCCGGATCAGCGCGGCGAGAAGGCAATCGTCGCGAACGCGGACACCATGTGCATCGTCGTGGCGCTGGCGGATCCGCCGCCGCGCACGGGCATGATCGACCGCTGCCTGGTCGCCGCCTACGAGGCGGGCCTGACCCCCATCCTCGTGCTGACGAAGGCGGACCTGGCCAGCGCAGACGAGCTGATCGCCGCCTACCAGGACTTCGACGTGCGCGTCGTGCTCACGAGCGCCGAGGCCGGGGAAGCCGACCCGGGCGTCGCCGAGCTGCGGGCCCTGCTGGCCGGCCACTGGTCGGTGCTGGTGGGGCACTCGGGGGTCGGCAAGTCCACGCTCATCAACCTGCTCGTGCCGGGCGCGGGCCGCGCGACGGGCCACGTCAACGAGGTGACAGGGCGCGGGCGCCACACCTCCACGTCCTCGGAGGCCTTCGAGCTCGACGAGGGCGGCTGGATCGTCGATACGCCCGGCGTGCGCTCCTTCGGCCTGGGGCACGTGAGCGTCGCCGACGTGCTCGGTGTCTTCCCGGACGTCGCCGACGCCGCCGCTTGGTGCCTGCCGCTGTGCTCGCACGACGAGGAGGAGCCCTCGTGCGCACTTGACACTTACGCGCGCGCCACCGGCCCCTTCGCGATTGACGAGGCCGGGGAGGGGGATGCGGATCAGGTGCGCTCCGAGCGTACTTCCCGCGTGGCGTCAGTGCGCAGGCTCCTCGAGGCCGTGGCGACGGCGGAGGCGGCCAGCAGGGCGGCTCGCTGACAATTATCAAGCCCAAAGGCCTTGACAACACCGCCACTGGGGGGATAATGAGGAAATAGCGAAGGTCGCTATCTCTGATTCACAAGGTCGTGATCGCTATGTCCACCATCGAGCAGAACCTCATCGGCAACACTGCGGGGCTTTCGCGGGTCGACAAGGTCCTCCGCTACTTCTTCCTCGCGCTGTTGATCGGCACGGTCGTCTATTCGATTGGCGGCACCTTCTTCGGGAAGGACAACCGCCTAAACGACTACGGGCTCGCCGACGCTGCGTTGCTCCTCGCTGTCTACATCCCTGGCTATTCGCGTCACATTCCTGGCGCACACCGGGCACTTCGGGCCTGCGAGTGGGTGGTGATGGCTTGTTCCCTCGTATGTACCGCCGCTGTCATCATCGGTGATGTCACGAGCGGAGGCATCGACCCCGAGCCCTACAACATGCCATGGAACGTCTCGATGATCGCCGCATTCGCTACCCTCTGTTTCTTCGTGGTGCTCATCATCGCAAAGGACCGCGCCCGCCACAGCGGACCGATCGACCCAGCCGGATAGCCTCGCACCCTCACGTCGCCGCCGACAGCGGCCACCGCTCGCTCCCGACCGAGGGGTGGTCGCGTCGTGGCGCGCCCGGCACTGCTGTTGGTGGCCACGACCTGCTCGGTGGTGCTGCGCCTCAAGCGACAGCAGAGTTAGCACACGGACGTCACAGACACAAATCACACCCATGTAATGTGACTAATCAGTCATGCCCCCTACTTGACAGTTACGTCACATGGCCAACAATGAGAATGTAGCGACGGCCGCTACACCCCCTTCCACAAGGATGTGATCGCCGTGTCAAACGCCCGCCATCCCTCAGCAACCCCCGACCCGTCCGAACCGACGCACGCTGACATGACGCTGCGTTACGTCTTCCTCGCAGTCCTCGTCCTCCTCGCCGTCGTCTCGATCGGAAGCTCCTTCATCAGCGCCGACGTGAGGATGAGCGACTACATCATCGCGATCGCCGCAGCGCTGTTGGCCAACCAGATGCCGGGATCCACGCGCGCGCTTCCTCCCACGAGCATGCGTCCCACTCCGCGCACCTACGAACGGGTTGGACTGGCGTGCGCAACCGTGTCCATCCTCGCCATTCTCGTGGGATCGATGACCACGAGGGCAGCCGACGCCTCGCCGTTTACGATCCCGTGGCTGATCGCCGCAGCCGCGCTCCTCGCGACCATCTGCATCAGCGTTGCGATCATGATCACCAAGGACCGGCAGCGCCGAGGCCTGGGCACGCCTCCTGCCCAGTAGGCGCGCGGTCGCTCAGCGCTGGAAGCGGCGCACGAAGTTACGCAGGATGATGCGCGAGGGGGCCGTGTCGACGGTTGCGACCTGGGCGCGGATGGCCTCGGCCTTCTCGGCCGGGTAGTAGCGGCCCGCGTACTGGTCGATGCGCACGTTGACGCCGTCCAGGTCCATCTCGGGATGGAACTGGGTCGCCCACGCGGCCTCGCCGACGCGCACCATCTGGATCGGGGTGTCGTCCCCGGCCAGGAGGACCTGCATGCCGGGGGCAAGCTCGCGCACGGCCTCGTGGTGGCCGACGTAGGAGTAGAAGCGGTCGGGCGTGCCCTCCAGGAGCGGGTCGTCGCGGCCCGCGTCGGTCTTCGTCAGCGCGATGCCGCTGATTTCCTCGCCGTGGTGGGTGTCGATGACGCCGCCCAGGTGCAGGGTCAGGGTGCCCAGCCCGTAGCACAGGCCCAAGATCGGGAAGGATTCCGCGAGCGCGCGGTCGTAGAAGGAACGCAGCCAGGCCTCGGCACGCACCTGGCGTTCTTCCTTCAGGTGGTCGTCGGCGTTGGCGTCCCAGGGGGACCCGCACACGAAGGCGCCGGAGTATGCCGACAGGTCCAGGTCGGGCAGCTCCCTCTCGATGCGCACCTGGTGGACGTGACCCGGGGTCAGTCCCGAGAAGCGCGGCAGGTCGGCGCTTTCCGAGGCCAGCACGGGGCCGTCGTCGCGCGAGGTCAGCATGAGGAAGGGCTTTGTCATGCCCACCATGCTATCGGCTGGGAGCAATGGCGCAGCGCGTGTCCGCGTTCCAAGCGTGTGTGACGGACGCAGATGTGGGCGCTCTCTGCCACACTGGTGGCATGTTGATTCTGCATACTTCCGACTGGCACCTGGGGCGCACGCTGCACGGGCAGTCCCTGGCGGATTCCGCGGATGCCTTCATCGACTGGCTCGTCGATCTGGTCCGGGAGCGCGGCGTGGACGCCGTGCTCGTGTCGGGCGACGTGTTCGACCGCGCGGTGCCGCCCGTGGATGCGCTGGCGCGGATGCGACGCGCCCTGCGCGAGCTGACCGCGCTCACGACGGTCGTCTTGACGTCGGGGAATCACGACGGGGCGGCGCGTCTGGGCCTGTTCGCCGACATGCTCACCCCTTCCCTGCACGTGGTGACGGATCCGGAGGCGATCGGTGTGCCGGTCGAGGCCGCCGACGCCCTCATCTACCCGATGCCATACCTGGAGCCGGACCTCGTGCGCCAGTCGCTGTCGGATCTGCCCCCGGAGGGGCAGGGCGGCCTGCCCGCTCCCTTGCCGCGTTCCCACCAGGCGGTGCTGGCGGCGGCCCTGCGCCGGGTGCGCGCGGATCTGGAGGTCCGGCGGGAGGGTGGCGACCAGCGCCCGGCCATCGCGATGCCGCACGCATTCGTGACGGGTGCCCAGGCCTCGGACTCCGAACGCGACATTCAGGTCGGCGGCGTGCCATCCGTGTCCGCGGACCTCTTCGACACGCTCGGGGGCGCAGATCCCCTGATACACGGCCTGGACTACGTGGCCGCCGGGCACCTGCACCGCCCGCAGGACATCGCGGGAGCGTCGGTGCCGATCCGCTACGCGGGATCGCCAATCGCCTACTCGTTCTCCGAGGCCGGGGCCACCAAGTCCGTCACCCTCGTGACCACGGACGCCACCTCGGTCACCGACATCGAGGTGGTTCCCATTCCGACGCTGCACGGGATCTGCGTGCTCGAGGGCACCATGGACGAGCTGCTGGCGAACCCCGATCAGGAGGCCCGGGCCTCGTACGTGTCGATCACGGTCACGGATGATGCCCGCCCCGAGCGCATGGTGCCGCGCATCCGCGCGCTCTACCCTGACGCGCTGGTGGTCGTGCACCGCCCCGCCCAGGCCCCCGCGCTCGCGCCCGCGCGCCAGGTGCGCCCTTCCCGGGACCCGCGCGAGGTCACCGAGGAGTTTTACGAGGCCGTGGGCGGGCGGCCGCTATCGGATCAGGAGCGCCTTCTCGCCCAGGACGTGTGGGCACAGCTTCGAGGAAAGGACATGCAGTGAAGATTCGTTGGATGCGTATTCGGGGTATCGGGCCCTTCGCCGGGGCGCACACGATCGATTTCACGGCTTTCGAGGACTCGGGGCTCTTCCTGCTGGAGGGGCCCACGGGTGCGGGCAAGTCCACGATCATCGACGCGATCACCTTCGCCTTGTACGGGGATGTCGCTCGCACGAAGGACGCCTCCAAGGATCGGCTGCGTTCCAACCACATTTCGGACTCGGACCCCTCGGAGGTGGACCTGGTCTTCGAGGTGGCCACGGGCATCTACCGCGTGAGCCGCACCCCCGCGTACACTCCGGCGGGTAAGAAATCGCAGCGCAACTCGAAGTCGACGCTCACGCGCGTCGTGGAGGATCCGGACGCTCCCGACGGCTGGCGCACGGTCGAGGCCATCGCGTCGGGGCCGCGCGACGTGGGCTACGAGATCCCGACGATCGTCGGCTTGGATAAGGACCAGTTCCTCCAGACCATCGTGCTCCCCCAGGGCAAGTTCTCTCAGTTCCTTAACGCCACCTCCGAGGCGCGCGAGCAGATCCTGCGCGACATTTTCGACACGCAGATCTACGCGGATTTCACGAAGGCGCTGGCCGAGGCCGCCGCGTCGTCTAAGCGCGGCATCGAGGAGCGGCGCGTGGGTGCCGTCAGTGCCTTCGAGCGCGTGCGTTCCCTGGATGGGGCCTTCGGCGATGACGATGTGTTCCACAATGGCAGTGCCGGGGAGCGTATCTCTCGGGCCGATGAGGCCGCCCTGCTCGATGCCGGCGCGGAGGATTCCAGCGCGGTGACGGCATGGGCGCGCACGGCGTGCGATCGCGCGCGCGAGGCTCATGCACAGACCCAGCGCGTCGCTCAGGCGTCCGCGTTGGCTGCGCGCGAGGCCGCCGAGGCGCTGGCGCAGGGGCGTTCCCTGGCCGCCGACCAGGCCGAACACGCGCGTGCGGCGGCAACGCTCGCCGAGCTGACGGCTGCGCAGGAGGCCATCGACGCAGACCGGGAATGTGCGCGCCTGGCACGCCGGGCGCTTGCGGTCCTCCCCTACGACCAGGCCGAGGCCTCGGCGCGGGCGCGCCTGGAGGCGGCCGGCGATCAGGTCGTTGCCCTGTCTCCCGCGCTCGAAGACGGGTCGGACCTCGATCCGTCTTCCCTGTCCGCCGAGGCCGTGGCCGCTCTCGGCGAGCGCGCCCAGGGTCGGCGCGACGAAGCAACGCGCGTGCGGGGCGGCCTCCAGGAGGCCCTGTCGACGGAGCGCTCCCTGCCCGGTCTGCGCGCGCAGATTGATTCCCTGCGTGCGAGCCACGAGCAGGCAACCGCGCGCGTTGCCTCGATCGAGGCCGAGCGGGAGTCTCTCCCGCGGGCCATCGAGCAGGCGGGCGCGGCGCTGTCGCTCATGCGTGCGGACGCGGACACCCTGCCCGAGGCCGCGTCCACCTTGCGAGCCCTCCACGAGCGCCTGGACGCGTCCTTGCAAGCTGACCTCCTGCGTTCGGCTCTCCTGGGGGCGTCCGACGACCTGCGCGACGCGACGGTCGCGGCGAAGCTCGCGAATGCGGCGTCCGCGGACGGCCACGACCTGTGGATCGCCCAGAGCGCCTCGGCCCTGGCGGCCGAGCTTGAGGAGGACTTACCCTGCCCGGTGTGCGGGTCCACCGAGCACCCCAACCCGGCGCCGGCTGCCGACGGGCAGATCACCCGCGAGCAGGTCGCACAGCTTGACCAGGAGCGCGACCGTGCCGAGAGCGCGCTGCGGGACGCGCGGTCCCGCCACCAGGACCTCGTGCGCCGCATCGCTCAGCTCAACGAGGTCGCGGGCGCGCCCACGCCCATGCTGGAGTCTCAGCGGGACGAAGCCGCTGCTCGCGTTGACAAGCTGGAGGCTCTCGGCCCGCAGATCGCCCAGGTCGAGGCTGCCCTGTCCCAGGAGCGCGCACGCCTCGACGGCCTGACGGACACCCTGGGAGCCGAGCGCGAGAGCGCTGCTTCTCTCGCATCGACGCTGCGTGAGCGCGAGTCCGCGCTGGCCAGCGCCACCGAGCGTGTGGAGGCCGAGCGCGCGGGTTTTGAGTCTCTGGACGCTCGGGCGGCAGACCTTGATCGGCGCGCGCAGCGCATGGCCGCACTCGCCGGCGCCTGCGCAGACTGGGCGAACGCGCGTGATGCCCACGCGCAGGCTCGTGGCTCCCTCGCCGATGCCCTCGACGCGCAGGGCCTGGAGGCCCACTCGTGGCGCGAGGCTCTGCGTCCCCTCTCCCAGGTGGAGGCCGTGGAGGATCGGGTTGCCACGCACGATAAGGAGCTGTTCGCAGTGCGCGAGGCTCTCGCGTCCGAACGCTTGACCCGCGCCGCGGCTACCCCAGCGCCCGACGTCGAGGCACTCGCGCAGGCCTCGCGCCGCGCGGACGAGGAGGCCGCTACCATGGCGAGGGCGGCGGGCATGCTGGAGCAACACTGCGCACAGCTCGACGCTGCCAGCGCGTCGCTGCACGACGCGCTGGCTGAGCTCGCACGGGCCCGCGCCCAGGCCGGGCCGATCCGTCGCCTGGCCGACATCGCGTCAGCCTCCGGGCCGGACAACCTGGCCTCCACTCCCCTGTCCGCCTGGGTGCTCATCGCCCGCCTGGAGGAGGTACTGGCGGCCGCGAACCCGCGCCTGGAGCGCATCTCCTCGGGGCGCTACGAGCTGGTGGCAGTCCCCGACGACGGCACGGCATCGCGCAAGTCGGGCCTGGGCCTGGCGATCATCGACCACGACACGGATGCGACGCGCAGCCCGCGCACGCTGTCGGGCGGGGAAACCTTCTACACGTCCCTCGCCCTCGCGCTCGGCCTGGCCGACGTCGTCTCGGCGGAGGCTGGCGGGGTCGAGCTGCGCACCATGTTCATCGACGAGGGCTTCGGTTCGCTGGACTCGCACACGCTCTCGCTCGTCATGGAGCAGCTCCAGGCCCTGCGCTGCGCGGGCCGGACGGTCGGCGTCATCTCCCACGTGGAGGAGATGGCGACACAGATCGCCGACCAGATCCAGGTGCGTCCGCTCGAAGACGGCGGCTCAACGCTGCGCGTGCGCGCCTAGGAATCTGAAGCGGGCGGGCATCGGTGTGCGGCCCGATGCCACACGTCGCGTGGATTCCGTGCGCGCCGACGCGATGGCATGCGTGATTACCCGGGCCGCACGGTGGCATGCGCGCACATGACCGCGCACCCGCGCAGGTAGCTATCCGCGGTGCAGTGCAAGCACGTCGGGGCGCTCGGAGCGGTCGAACCACGCCAGGGAGGACTCCCACAGGGCGGCCACGGCCTCGTCGGCCTCCTCCTGCGTCTCGGCGGCTACAACGGCGGCGACGGCGGGCCCGGCGTCAGGCAGGTCCGCGAGGATGGCTGCCACGTCCGACCACGTGTACTCGAAGGCGGGGGCGGTGAAAATGTTGGCTTCGATGGCCTCGCCGGGGCTCAGCGTCGTCGAGGTGGGCGTGTCGACTGCCAGGACGATGCGCGCGGGTTGCGCCCCTTCCTCGCGTACCTGCTCCAGGGAGACCAGGGCCGCCTCGGTGATCGCGTCGTCTTCGAGGACCTCGACGTCCTCTGCGCTCATCGCCGCGTCGGGCACGGCGACCACGCCGCCACGCACGGGCGGCAGGGGGACGGACAGGTCGGACAGGACGGCGGGAACGTAGACGCGCATGGTCACAGTGTAGGCACCCACTGGGCCACAATCGCTTCCAACGCGTCGGTTGCCTGGCAACGGGTGCCCTTTTCACCCAGGGCCTGGGCGCGCAGCGCAGCCCGGGCGACGCCGGGATCCTCGTTGACGGTGTGGAAGATGCGCCCGGGCATGAACGCTCCGATGGCGGCCTGGAGGGCGGCCACCGGGCGCGCCCCGATCGCGTCCGAGCTCACGCGGTTGACGATGACGTCAACGGGGATATCGCGCCCCTGCTCAGACCACCAGCGCGCCAGGAAGGACAGCCGGTTGATGCCGACAATGTCGCCGCGCGCCACGATGACGAGGCGGTCAGCCCTCTCCAGGACTCCCAGGGCCACGTCGTCGCGGTTGACCCCGCGCGTCGCTTTCTCCAGGGAGGTGGCCGCGATGTCGATGACGCTGTAGCGGGCGCACAGGCGGGCTGCCCCGACGATGGCTTCGATGCTCGTGCGGCTCACCTCGCGCCAGCGGTGCGGGGTGACCAAGCCGGTAACGACGGCGAGGTTGTCGGCTCGCCGCACGCTCGCCCCCGCGACGTCCTCGGGGGTCAAGGGCCCGCGCGAGGCCGTGCGCGCCAGGATCGACAGGCCGGAGGCGTGCACGGGCAGGCCGAGCAGGTGGGCGATGGTC
Source organism: Pauljensenia sp. 20925_1_34 (assembly GCF_041432775.1). NCBI lineage: Bacteria > Bacillati > Actinomycetota > Actinomycetes > Actinomycetales > Actinomycetaceae > Pauljensenia > Pauljensenia sp. 20925_1_34. The sequence goes on from NZ_JAPWAG010000011.1 coordinate 12,721, forward strand.
GGGTTGGCAATATCGGCGTCGATGAGCAGGCTCGGCCCCACCTTGGCCAACGCCGTCGCGATTCCGGCTGCCAGGGTCGTGCGCCCGGGTGCCCCCGAAGTCCCCCAGACTGCGAGCACGGTTCCCGGGTCGGTGGGCATCGGCGGGGGCGGCGGGGCCGAGGCCGTGGCCGGGATAGGCCTGCGCGCGCGAGTCGCGGCGATGAGGGAGTTGACGACCTGCTCGGGGCTTGCGGGCGCGGCGACCGAGGCCACGCCCAGGCTGCGCAAGCGTGCGCGGTCCGCGTGCGGGGCCAGCGCCACGACCGACATGCCGACCGACTGGAGGGAGGCCACGGCCTCGGCGGTCAGGTCCGGGTCGGCCCCGTCGATGACCGCCAGGTCCGCGACGCCGGCCCTGGCCGCGGCGATCACCTCGGCGAGATCGGCGCAGCGTCGCACGATGGCCAGGGCGTCGGCGCGGGACTGGATCGCCTGGATGATCGGCGCTTCCCAGCGCTGATCGGCCAGGATCACGACTCCGTGGACGGCGCTCACGAGGCCCCCACGGGGACGGCGGCGAGCTGGTCAGTCGAGGTCTGCGAGGCCAAGAGGGTGGGCAGCGACTGCGCGTTGGCCATGATTTCGATGCGCGTGCCGCGCCGGGCTCCGATGCTCGAGGCGTCGACGGAGCGGACGAAGGTGAAGGTGCCGTCGATCTCTCGGGCCTTCGTCTCGCCGCCCGCGGGCGAGCGAGCGGGCACGGACCACAGCCGGATCGGCGTGCCGTCAGCAACCCCGTCGGGCAGTCCCGCGTTCACTGTCAGGGCGACGCGAACCATCCCGTCGGGATCGGCGGCGCCCGCCTGGTCGCCCGTGGCCAGGTCCGCGCGCATGACGAGCTGGCCCGGGGTAAGCATGCGCGCGGCGCGGCTACCCAGGGGCGCTTCCGTCGTCGGAGCGTAGACGGAGGTGTCGACGGAGACCCAGACCTCTCGAACGTTGTCGGACGTCAGTTCCTCGCCGGGGGCGATGCTCGTCGTCACCGAGTAGACGCGGGTTCCTCCCCGGAGGAAGCCGCCAAGGACACTAAAGGCGATCACTGACGCGATGATGAGGACGACCCCGATGATGAATCGACGGTCCATCTTGCCGGGGGCGCGCGCAGGAATCGACGTTGAAGCTGAGACGCGTTTCACCCTTCCATGATGCACGCTTTCGAGCGAAAACGGTAGGTTGTCGGATATTCATCGAGATCAACCGACCCGATCAGCCGATCGAGATGCGGAAAAATTGCTGACTCAAACGATTTAAACGAAACGATCTCAACTGATATCATGTTGCCATGGCAACACGATTCCTCACTCTCGCTGACGTCGCCGAGACCCTGAACCTCACGATGTCAGCCACCCGCGCCCTCGTTTCCTCCGGTGAACTGCCCGCCATCCAGGTGGGCGGCAAGCACGTCTGGAGGATCGAAGAGTCCGTCCTGGAGCAGTTCATCCAGGACCAGTACGCCGCGACGCGCGAGCGTCAGAAGGCTGAGCACGCTCAGTAGTCGGCATACCAGCGCTGGCCCAGCACGCGGAGTCGACGAAGCCCCGCGAGAGCCAGCGACACGGTCTGCCCCTCCTGATCATCGCGGCCGTCATAGCCGACGACCGCACCGCTGAGGGCGACATCGACGTGGTCCGCATAGACCGCGTCGATGATCCCCCGGTGGTCACCACAGTCCGAGTCAATGGCGACGTCGACCCCGCGGGCACACAGCTCACGCAGCACGTGCCCAACGCCGACGCCGCCACGAACGGACGACTCGCGCGCAACGCTGCGCCCGAGCGGCCATGCGCCGACGAGCGCCGAGAGCATGACCAGACTGTCACCGCTCGCCTCGCGCACCAGCACCCACGAGCGGGTGGAGTCAAGCACCTGACCAACGAGGACGCTTCCGCCGCGCAGCGCCAGATTGATGAGGCCGTCAGCACCGGCGAGCCTCGCGGATAGGGTGACCGAGGCGCGCTCCGCATCGGTGAGCTCGTCGATGAGCTCTTCCAGCTCGCGACTGCGCACCTCGTCGAAGCGAGCCTCCAACTCATCCATGAACGCGTGCATATCCATACCTTTACAATGCCACACATACGTGCGTCACACATCACATTTCAATTACATTGATTGATATCGATTGACATCTATTCGTACGAAGCGGATAGTAGTGGCTATCGAATCCGTCCACTCGATGAAGAGTTCCTCATGACTTACGATTCCGATTCTCGAACGGGTCAGGCATACCTGACCGACGCACTCCTGTGGCTTGCAGGCGCGCCGCTTGCACTCCTCGACGCCGCCTACCTGGCCTACGCAGCGCCGCCGATCACCCCGAGCGCCCCCGAGACACTCGTCGTATGGGTCCTCGCCCTCGTCGGCCTCGCGCTGTTGGCCTGGGGCCTTCTATCCTCCGCCCTGGCACACCTGGCAACCCTGCGGCTGGCCCCCGCTGGCCTGCGCAGGGCCACCAGATTCCTCGTCACTCGATTCGGGACAAGCCTGTCGCGCTCCCTCCTTGCCCGCGCCGGCGCCAGCGCCCTCATCGGGTCGGCCATGCTCACGGCGGCACCGATCGGTGCCGCCCTGGCCTCGCCCCGCGACGCGGACGCGCCCGACATATCTCTGACGTGGGCGGACACGCCCGACGCCTCCCCCAGCCCAGGGCCAAGCCCGCAGGACGCGCCCGACGCCTCCCCCAGCCCAGGGCCAAGCCCGCAGGACGCGACCGACGCAACCCCCGCCTCGTCGCCGACGGTCGCACCCGCCCCCGATTCGGCAGCGCCCGACGCGGCCTCGCGCGGCGCGAGCGATCCGCCCCAGACCCACACGGTCGCCCCGGGCGACACCCTCTGGTCGATTGCCGAGGCCGTGCGCCCCGGAGCCGACGACGCCCACATCACCCGCGTCTGGCAGGCGATTCACGCCGCCAACGCCGAGGCGATCCCCAACCCCTCCCTCATCTATCCCGGGCAGCGCCTCACCATTCCCCAGGACTTGCCATGAGCACACACATCACCCCCAGGCCTCGCAGCGCTTCCGCATCCGCGTCCCACGCCCACACGAGGCCAGGACACTCCCACCCCAGCCCCTCCTCGCCGTTCCGGTGGAGCTCCCAACGCCCGATCCCGCACGCCCCCTCCGCCCGCGTCGTCTGCCTGGCCGACGCTTCGCCCGAGAGCCAGGCGCTGCCCGACCCCGGTCCCTGGGCCGCGACGCTGGCCCGCGCCATCGTCGAGGTCGTCACCGGAGCCCGGCAAGCGCCCCAACTGCGCCGCTGGCTCCTGCCCGACCTGTACACCGCCCTAGCAAACGTCCACCTCGCCCCCTGCGCCCGGGGCGCCACCGCGATACACGTACGTGTGTGCTCCCTCGACACCGGGCACACGGAAGTCGCCGTCATCGTCGCCACGGCCGCACGCACCTTCGCGCTGGCCCTGCGCCTTGAGGAATACCGGGGACGCTGGATGGCCACCGCCCTCGAGCTCGCCTAACGCGCTGATCGAGGCGCGAGCGCGCACAGAAAACGGGTGAGGGGTTCTCGATAGAACCCCTCACCCGTTATCGCACACAGTCAGCGGCGGCGACGCTTCTTAGCGGCAGCGCGACGCTCCGCGCGGTTGCCGCCAGACGACGACGGGGCGGACGAACCCTCGGCGGAGTTGTAGCTCACGCGGCTCGGCGCCTTCTGTCGTCCCACGTTGCCCATGACGGAGCGGGCGTGCGCCACGGCCTCGCGCGCGGCCTCGGAGGCGGCGGACTCTGCGGCAGCCACCTCTTCGATGCTGGGCTCGGCGGTCTCGGACGAGGCGGGGGCCTGCTCGGGGGCAACGGACGCGCTGGCGATCGAACCGCCCGCCTCCTCCTCGGCGGCAACCAGGGCACGCTCGAACTGCTTCGCGAAGCTGAACACCTGCTGGACCGACTCCTCGCGGATGCGCTCAACCATCGCCTGGAACATCTGAGCGCCCTCATCCTTGTACTCGACGAGCGGGTCACGCTGACCCATCGCGCGCAGGCCGATGCCCTCCTTGAGGTAGTCCATCTCGTACAGGTGCTCGCGCCAGAGGCGATCAACCACGGAGATGACGACGCGACGCTCAAGCGTGCGCATGGGCTCCTCGCCCAGCTGCGCCTGCGCCAGCGGGTTCGCGTTCAGGCGATCCTCCGTGTCCGCATACACCGCGTGAATATCGCCCACCAGCTCGTTGACGAGGTCGTCGCGGGTGAGGGAGTTCCTGCCACCATGCTCCTCCTCGATCTCCTCGATGGTGACCGACGGCGGGTAGTAGCCGCGCAGGTTCTCCCACAGGGCGTGCAGATCCCACTCGTCGACCGCCTTGTCAGCCACGGCCTCGTCGACCAGGCCCGTGACCAGGGACTCCATGAAGGAACGCAGCTGCGGCCCCATGTCCTCGCCCTCCAGGACCTTGCGACGCTCACCGTAGATCGTCTCGCGCTGACCCGTCATCACGTCGTCATACTTCAGGACGTTCTTACGGATCTCGAAGTTACGAGCCTCCACCTGGTGCTGAGCCGACTGGATGGAACGCGACACGATGCGGTTCTCCAGGGGCAGGTCCTCCGGGTAGGCGCCCGAGGCCATGATGCGCTGGGCCATGCCCGAGTTGAACAGGCGCATCAGGTCGTCTTCCATCGACAGGTAGAAACGGGACTCGCCCGGGTCCCCCTGACGACCGCTTCGACCACGCAGCTGGTTGTCGATACGACGCGACTCGTGGCGCTCCGAACCGAGCACGTACAGACCGCCCAGCTCGCGCACCTCCTCACGCTCGGCCTTGACGGCCTCCTCCGCGTCCTTGAGAGCCACGGGCCACGCCTCGCGATACTCCTCCGGGTTCGCCTTCGGGTCCAGGCCCTCAGCAGCCAGATTCTTCTGCGCGATGACCTCCGAGTTACCACCCAGCATGATGTCGGTACCACGGCCGGCCATGTTCGTGGCCACCGTGACGGCGCCTTTACGGCCCGCCATCGCGACGACCTCGGCCTCGCGGGCGTGCTGCTTGGCGTTGAGCACCTCGTGCTTGATGCCCTTCTTCTTGAGCATCTGGCTCAGCAGCTCGGACTTCTCAACGGAAGCGGTACCAATGAGGACGGGCTGGCCGGCCTCGTGACGCTCGACGACGTCCTCGATGATCGCGTTGAGCTTACCCTTCTCCGTCGGGTAGACGAGGTCGGGCTGGTCCTTGCGGATCATCGGCTTGTTCGTGGGGATCGGGATGACGTCGATCTTGTAGGTCGAGGCAAACTCGGCGGCCTCGGTCTCGGCCGTACCGGTCATGCCCGAGCGCGACCCCTCCGGGTAGAGGCGGAAGTAGTTCTGCAGCGTGATCGTGGCCAGCGTCTGGTTCTCGGCCTTGATCTCCACGCCTTCCTTGGCCTCGATCGCCTGGTGCATGCCGTCGTTGTAGCGACGGCCCGGCAGGACGCGGCCCGTGTGCTCGTCGACGATCAGGACCTCGCCGCCGTCCACGATGTAGTCGCGGTCCCTAAAGAACAGCTCCTTGGCGCGGATCGCATTGTTGAGGAAGCCGATGAGCGGAGTGTTGGCTGCCTCGTAGAGGTTTTCCACGCCCAGCTGGTCCTCAACCTTGTCGATGCCCGGCTCCAGGATGCCGACCGTCTTCTTCTTCTCATCGACCTCGTAGTCCTCGTCGCGCGTCAGCAGGCGCGCGATGCGCGCGAACTCGACGTACCAGCGGTTCAGGTCGCCGTCCGCGGGACCCGAAATGATGAGCGGGGTACGGGCCTCGTCGATGAGGATCGAGTCGACCTCATCGACGATGACGAAAGCGTGGCCGCGCTGGACCATATCCTCGGGGACCTGCGCCATGTTGTCGCGCAGGTAGTCGAAGCCGAACTCGTTGTTCGTGCCATAGGTGATGTCGCAGGCGTACATCTCGCGGCGCTCAGCAGGCGTCTGGCCCACGAGGATACAGCCGCACGTCATGCCCAGGAAGTTGTAGACGCGGCTCATCAGATCCGACTGGTACTTCGCCAGGTAGTCGTTAACCGTCACGACGTGCACGCCCTTGCCGGTCAGGGCACGCAGGTAGGAGGGCATGGTGGCGACCAGGGTCTTACCTTCACCGGTCTTCATTTCCGCGATCTTGCCCTGGTGCAGGGCGATGCCGCCCATGACCTGAACGTGGAAGGGACGCATGCGCAGGATTCGCCACGAGGCCTCACGGACCGTCGCGAACGCCTCCACCAGGATGTCGTCCAGGGTCTCACCCTCTTCGAGGCGGTCCTTGAACTCCTGGGTCTTGGCCTGCAGCTCCTCGTCCGTCAGGGCCTCGAAGTCCTCCTGCATGGCATCAACCTGCGATGCGAGGCGATCCAGCTTGCGCAGCATGCGGCCTTCGCCCGCGCGAAGGATCTTGTCAATAATCGACACGAATAGCTCCTGACGTCTATAGCCCGCTCCCTTGTAGAGCAAGCAGTCAAATCCACCCTTTAGTGTACGAACTAACCGGCCAAAGTGGAAACGCCCGCGCGAACATCGACACTTTTCCCGCGTGAGAGTACACACGAGGATAGGCCCGCGTCCATCCCCGCGCACCCCCGCGCCGTCCCAACCGTCCGCGTGTGCATCCCCGCGCATGCCCGCGCGCCCCATCCCGGGCCAAGACACGGGGGTTATAGGACATTTCGTGTTGCAGGGATCAGTCCCCCGCGTGGCGGACAGGCATAACCGGCTTCAAGGTGGCGCTGTTGGCCGTACAGGTGGATGCCTGGGCCCCTTTACTGCACAGGTTAACCCGATAGGTGGAGCGTGGGCGGGGCTGCCCACGCTCCACCTATCGGGCCCAGCTGTGCATCATCGGGCTAGCACTGCCACATCTCGGGCCCAGGTGACACCGGCAGTCAGCACAGAACCACCCGCCCAGCGACAAGTCGTTCGACCAACACGATTTGCCCATCCTCATAGTTGGTCCCACTCAACTAAAACCCCGACTTTCCCGCACCAACACGCCGAAAAGTCACCCCACCAGCAACACGTAGTGTCCTATAACCCGCAGTATTCACAGGAACGAGGCGAACACGACCAACTAAAATCGTGACTTTCCCGCGCGACAAAGCCAAAAAGTCACCCTTCCAGCAACACGACTTGTCCATCCTCATAGTTGGTCCCAACCAACTAAAACACCGACTTTCCCGCACCAACACAACGAAAAGTCACCCCACCAGCAACACGTAGTGTCCTATAACCCAGACACGGAAGTGCCCCGGGCCCAAGGCCCGGGGCACAACCACATCAATGAACCGTCAGATCGTCGTGTTCAAACGAAGCACGCCGTACGTCCACCCGTGACGGTGGTAGACAACGCACGGCTGGTTCGTCTCCTTGTCGACGAAGAGGAAGAACGGGTGGCCGACCATCATCATCTGATCGAGGGCCTCGTCCACGCTCATCGGCGGAGCCTCGTGCACCTTCTGGCGCACGATAATCGGGGTATCGCCCCACTGCTCCTCGCGGGCCTCGCCGACCTTGAGGTCCTCAGCGCTACGCAGCGGCTTGGGGGCCTCGGGTTCGACATCGGCCACTTCTTCGACGACCGGTGCAACGTCGAGGATTTCAGCTTCGGCCAGGTCGCGTGGGTACCTGCGGCGGTGGTCCTTCACGCGATCACGCAGGCGACGTAGGCGCTCGTAGAGCTTACCGGCGGCAATGTCGACCGCGGCGTAGCGGTCAGCGGACTGAGCCTCAGCGCGGATGATCGGTCCCTTGCCGTAGACGGTCAGCTCGATACGCTCAGCGGTGTCGGCCTGGCGGGGGTTACGTTCGTGAGTCAGCTCGACATCCACGCGCTGAGCACGCGGGTAGAACTGGGTGATCTTCGAAACCTTCTCCTCCACGTATGCGCGGAAATTCGGGTGAATCTCAGCATTACGTGCGACGACGGTGATGTCCATGTGTTCCCTCCATGGTGTGCGGCGGGCATCGTTGCCCGCGGGTAAGGATTGTTCGGTGCTCGTTGCCCGAACCGTGATCTGAGCTATCACCTCCCGCACTGACGTGCGAGGCATCTGCGCCTCTCACGCTATCGAAAGTCTGTAGCCACATCATAGCACGTCGGTGACCTACGTCATGAGATAAGCCCAGGTCGGCACAGCGCCGCCACCCCATCAAGGCGCCCCAACACGCGCTCCATCTCCCGAATCGTCGCCCCCGTCGTCACCACGTCATCCACCGCCACAACCAGCACGCCCGCGGGCACCTCAGCCCGCGGGCGCATCGACCCCATGCGCCCCACGACACGCGCCGCCCCCGCCTTGCCCGACTGTGACCCCGCCCCCACGCGCAAGGCCAACACGTCCACCACGCACGCGCGCACACCCGGAGCGGCCGATGCCAACCCCCGCGCAACCCCGCGCGCCAGCGGCAACGCCACCGAACGCCCCCGCAGGCGCCTGCGCCACGACGAAGGCGCGGGCACAACCCACACGGTCACCGCCTCCCCGGCTGCGCACACCCTCCCGGTCACACCGCCCACCCTCCCGGGGGGCGACCCCACCGGAGCCACCACCTCCCGCAGGGATGTGCCCAGGGCGGCCCCGGCCTCGTCCAGGAAGTCAGACACGTCGGTGCGCGCCGCGTGCTTGGCGGTCAGAACAATGCGGCGCAAGGGGCCCGAATAGTCGCCCAACACGACCCCGGGGATCGGCCCTCGCGCCCCATCGACCGCGGTCGGCAGCGCGGGTGCGGCGGCCAGCGAGCGGCAGGAGGGACACAGGACCTCGTCCCACGCCAGGCACCCGGCGCACTGGACCGGCAACAGCGCACCCCACAGCCCATCGACGAGGCCACCGAGTCGGCGCGCGCCAGCCACCGGTCTTACCCCGCGTAGCGCGCCGACGTCACGTCCGCCGCACTGTTTTGCCACAGGGCACCCGAGCGCATGAGCACCTGAGACTTACCCGCATCGTCAGTCCCCACGATAACGACCGAGGCCGAGGACGCCCCCGCGCTCATCGACGTCACGTGCACCGGCAGCGGAACGCTGGAGGGCAGCCCACCCAGCGACATCGTCACGAGGTGATCGGACTCCCCCTGCGAGCCCCGCGTGGCCAGCGCGATCCCCGTCGACGTCATCCACGACCCGTCGATGACACTGCCGTCCAGAGGCACCTGTTCCAGCGAACGCACGGCGAGCGGTCGCCCGCTCAGGCCACGCTCCACGACGCCCACCCACGCGCTGGGGGTGGACCCGCGGATGACGAGAGCGCGCGCGCCGTCGGGGGAGATACGAACCGCGTGGATCTCGCCCGCGCTGTCGGATTCGACGCCGACGCTGAAGGCACCGTCCGCTCCCCCGCCCACGCTGAGCCACGAAGCGGAGGTGGCGGGCCCCCACACCCACCCGTAGCGGTCAATGGAGGGCCCGAGCGCGGCCTGGCCTGGCAGGAACGCCACCGACGTGCCGTTCTTTTCGGCGTAGACGCCGTCGACCCCGCTCCACGCCACGAGGCTGGAATCCACCGGCGAGGCCGTCGGATTCGACGCGTCCGTCGCCGAGGCGCGCGCGGCGAAGCCCGAGGAGGATACAATCCCCACCCCCGAAGGCCCCGCTCCCACGAGCGCGTCAAGCGAATACTGAGGCGGCGGAGGAACGATCTCCATGTCCAGAGACTCCCCCGACAGGCTCACGCTCACCGACGAGACGTCAGCGGCCTGCTTGAGGGTGCGCGTCAGCTCCCACGCCAGGCTCGCGCGCGCCCCCTCACCCGGGGGCATCGTCGCGTTGAGTTCCACGCGTGCGACGCCGTCGGCGACCTCAACCCCGTGGGAGGGCAGCGTCGTGCCCGCCGGGATGGCGTTGGAAACGGCGGTTTCGAGGGCGGGGCGCGGTCCCGCGACGAGTCCGGTCAGCAGATGGGAAGCCAGGCGCCTCGTCGGATACCAGCGCGGGTCAGGCACCAGGTCCGTCCCGTCAGTCGTCGGGAAATACAGGTGCGCCAGCGTGTACGAGGCCGTCAGGGCCGCCTGGCTGATGAGGATCATGTTGTCGGGGGCGTCGATACGCCACTGCCCCTCCTCGCGCACCAGCGTCAGGCTGCGCGTGACGACGGAGGCGTTTGAGCGCGTGAGCACGCCCGTCGCGTCGATGCTGGCCACTCCCAGGACCGAGACGGTGACCTCCGCCTGCGCGGCGTTTTCCGTCCCCGCGCTGACCGAAGGGGCCGTATCCGTGTCGTAGACGAGGATCTCCGCCTCGGGTTGCCAGGAGCGCGCCGAGGCGCTGGTCAAGAACAGACGGGCCGTCGCGTAGTCGTCCTGGGGTCCCGCCGCGCAGGCGAGCAGGAAGTCCGAGACGAGGGTCGAGGCGTCGGAGCCGTCCAAGGGTCCCTCTGCCGAGAACTGGATGCCGGACCCTTCGCGCGCGGGAGCGTCGAAGGGTGCCGGAGCCGAGGAACGGGGCAGGGATGCGCAACCAGCGAGCGCCAGGCACGCGCAGGCTGCCAGGGCGAGGAGTCGTCTCATTCGTCCTCCCACAGGGCCAGGGGCCAGGTGGCGATCTCGTCACCCGGGTGCTTGGGCAGGGTCATGAGGAACGAGGCCCCCTTGCCGGGTTCTCCGTATGCCTGGAGGCGCCCGCCGTGAATCGCCACGTCCTCGGTCGCGATTGCTAGGCCCAGGCCGGTGCCGCCGGTCGTGCGCGCTCGGGCGGTGTCCGCGCGATAGAAGCGGTCGAAGACGTGGTCGGCGACCTCCTGGGTCATGCCCACGCCCCGGTCGCGCACCCGGCAGGCCACGTCGGTGTCAGTGCTGGCGACCTGAATCGTCACGTCCGTGCCGTCGGCGTGCTCGATCGCGTTGACGACCAGGTTGCGGATGACGCGCTCGATGCGGCGTTCATCGATCTCGGCGGCCACGCGTTCGGGGGCCTTGACGACCACGGTGACGCCCTGGCGCTGCGCGAGCTCCGTGCACCCCTCGACGACGCGCGTGATGATGGGCCGCAGGTCGTGTTCTTCGGCGTCCAGCAGGGCGCTGGCCGCGTCGTAGCGTGAGATTTCGAGCAGGTCAGCCAGCATCTGCTCCATGCGTTCGGTCTGGTCGTGCAGAAGTTCGGCGGAGCGGCGCGCGTGCGGGGGCAGGTCCTCTCGGTTGTCCCACACGATCTCGTCGGCCATGCGGATCGTGGTCAGCGGGGTACGCAGCTCGTGGGAGACGTCCGACACGAAGCGTTGCTGGAGCTTGGCCAGTTCGTCGTAGCGCGAGATCGTGTCCTGCAGGGAGGAGGTCATCGCGTTGAAGGCGCGCCCCAGGGCCGCCATCTCGTCGGCCCCGTGCACCTCGACGCGCACGTCCAGGTCGCCCTCCGCGGCCTTCGTCGCCGCGCTCACGGTCAGGCGCACCGGCAGCAGGAGGCGGTGCAGCAGAGCGAACACGCCGATGGGCAGCGCGAGGATAATCGGCAGCGACGACAGGGCGAGCACGCGCAGCACGACGTCCACCTGGCTCTGATCGGCCTCCAGGGAGTACAGGATGTAGAGCTCGTGGGTTCCTGCGCGCGGCAGCTGCACCTGCGTGCCCACGAGGATCCCGGGCGCTTCCCTGTCGGAGTCGGACGCCCGGATTCCAACGGACTGCCACTGAGCGCCGCCCCCGGCCACGGCCTCGCGCATCTCGGCGGTGACGAGGCCGCGCATCTGCTCGTCCTCGATCTGGTTGATGCGCAGCGTGGCAGTCGTCCCCTCCGAGCGAAGGAGCGCGACGTTGGTAGCACCGGCGCCGGCCGCGGATGCCTTGAGCGAGGCCAGGGCACCGCGCGCGGACTCCTGGACTTGGTCGGGGGACGTGGCCGTCGAGGAGGAGAACACCGATTGCGCGGCGGAAAAACGCAGCGATGCGTCAGCCAGGATCGCGTCGCGGCGAGTTTCAAACATGGACGCGCGCAACTGCGAGGCGACGATGATGCCGAAGACAAGAAGAATACCCAGCGCGGCGGCGGTGATGGCCAGGGCGAGCTTGGCCGACAGGGAGTGGCGGATGCGGTGGACCAACTGCGTGGAGCGCAGCGATCTCCACGGCCTCGAGGAGGTGACGGTGCGAACGAAGCGCCCCGCGCGGTGGCTACGCACCCGCGCCGGCACGGTACCCAACCCCGCGGACGGTGACGACCAGCTCGGGCTTTTCCGGGTCGCGTTCAATCTTGGAACGCAGACGCTGCACGTGAACGTTCACCAGTCGCGTGTCGGCGGCGTGGCGGTAGCCCCACACCTGCTCGAGCAGCTCCTCGCGAGAAAAAACCTTCCAGGGCGCACGCGCGAGCGTGGCCAGCAGGTCGAACTCGAGGGGCGTCAGCGCAATGACGCGACCGCCGCGTTTCACGATGTGGCCAGCGACGTCGATCGTGAGGTCCTGGAGCGTGAGCCCCTCGTCGGTCTGGGAGTCCTCACGCCCACGCAGGCGAGCGCGCACGCGCGCCACCAGCTCCTTGGGCTTGAAGGGCTTGGGCACGTAGTCGTCCGCTCCGGCCTCGAGTCCGGTGACTACATCGGAGGTGTCAGAACGAGCGGTCAACATTACGATCGGAGCGTCGGAGACTCGACGGATCGCCCGACACACGTCGAAACCATCCATCCCGGGCAGCATGACGTCCAGGAGAACAAGGTCAGGATTATGTTCCTGAAAGTGAGCAAGCGCTTGTGATCCGTCGGAACAAAAGACAACACGGAAGCCCTCGTTCTCGAGGACGATGCCGATCATCTCGGCCAGGGCGACGTCGTCGTCGACGACGAGGATGCGCGAACTCATATCCCGATAGTGTCACGAAATCGTCACGGATGCGAGACATTGCCACGGCAATGATCGTTTTTCTAACTGATATGAGGTTTCGCTGTGCCCCCTCCTATGGCAGGATTGAGACCAGCACAACACAGGCAACCTGGAGGTACTGATGAGTTCCCCGTGGACCTCACCCGATCCCACCCAGTCTGACAACCAGGCAGGGCAGGAGGCGCACAGCTCTCAGCCCGGCTATGCGTCCCCCGCCGCGGGTACGGCCTACACCGCCCCCGGAACCCAATCCGGCTACACCGCCCCAGGACCCGGACCCGGCTACACCGCCCCAGGACCCGGACCCGGCTACACCGCAGCGGCCAACAGCGCGCCAGACGCCTCTGGCTACAGTCAAGGCGCCGCGTGGGGGTGGGCTCCCAAACCGGGCATCATCCCACTGCGCCCGCTGGTCGTTGGAGACCTATTGAAGGGGTCTTTTAGCGCCTTGCGCAAGAACCCGGCGGTACTCTTCGGATCCACGCTGATCGTCATGTCCGGCGTGGCGCTCGCAAGCGGCGCACTCGTCGCGGTTCCATTCTTTGGCCTTTCCTCGATGGGAGACACTCTGTCAGATCCGCAGGCGACTGCAGATTCTCTGGGTGATTCATTCACCCTGTGGTTCATCGGGATCGTGCTTGGTTACGTCGGCCTGCTCGCTCTGTCTGGTCTCGGAGGCGTACTGCTCGACGGAGTCCTGGCCTCGGCTGTATCCCAGTTGGTCATCGGAAAAAAGGCCACGTTCCGCGAGGCGTGGGCGCAGGTCAAGCCTCGACTGCTGGCCATGGTAGGAACCGCGCTCCTCCTGATGCTGATCGTCGGAGCGCCTCTCATGCTCTGGGCGGCAGTCTTCATCGCCACGTTTTTCGCTTATTACGCCGTAAGCTCCGAGACCGTCATCAATACTGTCTTTGCCGAACTCGCCCTCCTGTTCCCCGTTTCACTCGGGTGTTTCGCGCTGGCCGTTCGTTGTTTGTACGCCCCGATCTGCGTGGTTCTTGAGCAGCGACGACCCGTTGAGGCCATCAAACGTTCGTGGGCGCTGACCAGGGGGACGTTCTGGTTGACGTTCGGACGACTGTTCCTCATCTCTTTCATCACCAGCTTCATTGCTGGCATGATCAATCAGGTGCTCGGCAGCGTCTTGTCGATCGTCATGTTCGCAACCATCGATCCATCGGCGCAAAATCCCTTTGGCTCGACCTCGTTCATCGCCTCGGCCGCCCTCTTGGTAGGCATCCAGACGCTGTCGTATGCGCTGATCGTCCCGATCACCTCGGCCTATCAGACTCTCATGTACGTCGACGAGAGGATCCGCAGAGAAAACTTCGCCATCATTCTGGCCCAGGCAAGCCAGGCGTAGGCGGTGGCTACCATGTTTGCGTGCGATGTTCCTCTGACACCTGACGAGGGTGAGGCCCAGTCGTGGCTCAGTGAGGAACTCTCGCGTGCCGTGTACCAGACTGATTCCAGGCCGGTGCTGGATTTCGTGACGACGGTCCTGGAGAGGATCGGCGAAGCATTCTCCTATCGCGGCTCCGGTTCTGTGCCCTTATCGCTCATCCTCATGATCCTGGCAATCATTGCGATCGCTGTGATTGCGATCGCATTGATACTCAATCCGATTCGTTTGGCCAAGCGCGCCTCCCACTCGGTGTTCGAGGAGGAGACCACCACGCAAGACATTCGCCGCGCTCTTGACGAGGCCGTGGCCGCCAAGGACTGGAATCTGGCCTACGTGTGGTCCTACCGTCTCATGGTTGCGGGGTTGGACGACTGTGAGGTTGTCGCGGCGACGCCAGGCTTGACGGCGCGTGAGGCGGCGCAGGCCGCGACGCGCCTCGTTCCCGAGCACGGGCCCGCGCTGTCCCACCATGCCCGCACCTTCGACGGCGTGCGCTACGGACATTCTTCCGTGGGCGAGCAGGACGTATCGGCCCTGCGCGATTTCACGCCCGGCTTGCTGTCACAGTGCCGAAAGGCGCAGGATCACGCATGAAAGCACGTCAGGTCTCCGTCGTTACTCCTTCCGCTCGCGAGCGCGCGAGCGCTGCGCGCCCCGCGATCTTGATCGTCGTTCTCATCATCCTCGTCCTGGTGGCCATCGGCTTGTTGCCGGAGGGAGGCATGAACTCCACGCCCGTGGGCCCGCGTAACCCGACGGGCGACGGGGCACGTGCTCTCGCGCAGGTGCTGAGCAACCGCGGCGCATCGGTGGAGGAAGTGTCCTTCGACAAGGCGGTGACGGTGGATGAGAACACGACCCTCGTCGTCGTTTTCCCGTCCCGTTTGACCAGCGCGCAAATCCAGCAAATAGAGACGCGAGCCAACGTCGTCTACATCGGATTGGAAGAGGAATACGGGACGGAACCCTACCTGGACGGCCTGTCCTCCCAGCGCGCAGGCACATACGACACGCTGACTGCTCCGGGATGCTCCTCCGAGATCGCTGCCCGAGCTCGCGAGCTCACGTCTACCAAGTATGTGCTCTCCGGCTCCTCCGCCGGTTGGGAGCTCTGTTTTACCACCAACGGGGAGGATTTCGCGTACGCCGAACGCGCCGAGCAAGGCCGCTTCCGCGCGATCATTCCGGATTCGGTGCGCGTGCGCAACCGAGCGATCGTGGACCGTGGAAACGCGGCGCTCGCGATCAACGCGATTGGGCGCACGCCCAAGGTCGCTTGGCACGTTGCTTCCTATTACAACGCCCTCGATGACAAGCAGGTGACTCCCACCGAGTCGCCGTACGTGGCTCCCGCGTTCCTGATGACGATCGGCGCTGTCCTGTTGGCCGCCGTCGCTATGGGCCGCAGGCTCGGTCCCCTGACCCCCGAGCGGCTGCCGGTCGAAGTGCCCGCCGCTGAGACCCTCGTCGGTAAGGCCCGCCTGATGCGTTCGCAACGCTCCTACGAGCACGCGGCCAGCGCCCTGCGCAGCGCCTCGGCCTCGAGCATCGCCTCAGTTCTCGGCGTCGCTCACACCGCAGATCGCCAGGTCCTCATTGACGCACTCGTCCAACGAGGATTGCCTCCCTCACGCTTCCTTACTCTTCTGTGGGGTCCTCCCCCACGCAATGAAGCCGCTCTCGTCACACTCGCCAACGACCTCGACGCCCTCGAGAAGGAGATTCGCCATGACTAGCCCTGTTCCTGGCCCCACGCCCAGCCCTCACCACGGTTCTACCGGCGCTGCATCCGGGCAGAGCTACCCGGCCCCCTCCATGCCTCCCGTCGCCTACGGGCCCCCGTCAATGGCGCCCACTCAGCCCGCACAGCCCGCACAGCCCGCACAGCCGGCTCAGCCCGCCCCGGCCTCGTTCGCGGCGCCCACGGGCGAGGGGTGGTCGGGCCGGTCCCTGACCACCTCGGAAAAGAGCACACAGGAGGCGCTCCTGGCCCTCAAGTCCGAGATTGGCAAGGCCGTTGTCGGGCAGGACGCCGCCGTCACCGGGCTCATTGTCTCCTTGGTCGCTGGCGGACACACCCTGCTGGAGGGCGTCCCGGGCGTCGCCAAGACACTCCTGGTGCGCACCCTCGCTCAGGCGCTTGACGTGGAGATGGCGCGCATTCAGTTCACCCCCGACCTGATGCCCGCCGACATCACCGGCTCCATGATCTGGGACGCCGGCCGCTCCGAGTTCGTCTTCCGTCCGGGCCCCGTCTTTACGAACCTGCTCCTGGCCGACGAGATCAACCGAACACCGCCCAAGACCCAGTCGGCGCTCCTGGAGGCCATGGAAGAACACACGGTCTCCATCGACGGCGCCACGCGCGCGCTGCCCGAACCGTTCATGGTCATCGCCACCCAAAACCCCGTCGAATACGAGGGCACCTACCCCCTGCCCGAGGCGCAGCTGGACCGTTTCTTGCTCAAGCTCGAGCTGCCGCTGCCGTCGCGCGAGGCGGAGATCGACATCATCGCCCGCCACCAGGCCGGTTTTAACCCCCGGTCCCTGACCGAGGCCGGGATTCATCCGGTCGCCGGTGCAGCCGACATCCACGCCGCCCGCGAGGCCGCTTCCCGCATCGAAGTCGCCCCCGCCGTCATGGCGTACCTGGTGGACGTGTGCCGGGCGACGCGTACCTCCCCCGCTGTGCGACTGGGCGTGTCTCCGCGCGGCGCGACCTCGCTGCTGCGCACCGCACGCGTGTGGGCCTTCCTCCAGGGCCGCGGCTTCGTCACCCCCGACGATGTCAAGACCATGGCTCCCTCGACGCTGGCCCACCGCCTGGGCCTGCGCGCGGAAGCCAACCTCGAGGGAATCACGGCAGTCAACGTGATCTCGGGAGTCCTGGCGGCCACTCCCGTCCCCCGCTAAGGCGTCCCATGACTGTCTCGGCGCGCAGCGCGCTTCTCGTCCTCGTCGGGCTCGTCCCCCTCATCTTCGCCCCGTCGCGAACCTTCGCGTGGGTGTGGTTTGGTCTGGTCGTCGCCGTGTGCGTCATCGACGCGCTCGGAGCCCCCTCGCCTCGTACCCTGCGCCTGTCGCGCTCGGTCACCGGGCCGATCCGGGCCGACCAGACGACCGAGGCCACGCTGCGCCTGGTCAACACGACGAAGCGACGCATGACCCTGGACGTGCGTGACGCGTGGCCGCCTTCCCTGAACGCCACTCCTGCGCGCAGGCGCGTGCGCATCGACGCGGGATCGTCGACGAAAGTTGTCACGACGCTGGCTCCCACGCGCCGGGGCACCCGCCACGCCGACGTCGTCACCGTCCGATCCTGGGGACCGCTGCACTTGGGGGCCCGCCAGGCCAGTTTCGAGGCACCCCTGACGCTGTCCGTCCTCCCCGAGTTCAAGGCACGCGTCCTGCTGCCCTCGCGCCTGGCGCGCCTGCACGAGCTGGAAGGCACGACACCCACGACTCTGCGCGGGGCCGGAACCGAGTTCGACTCCCTGCGCTCCTACGTAGAAGGAGACGACCCGCGCGACATCGACTGGCGCGCCTCCGCGCGCTCCCCCGAACTGATGGTGCGCCAGTGGCGGCCCGAACGCGACCGCCATGTCGTCATCGTCGTGGACTGCGGGCGAGCCTCCTCCGCGCTGCTGGGAGCCCCCACGCACACGGAGGTCGACTCCATCGCCCTGGGGTGCGCGCCCCGCCTGGATTCCTCCATCGAAACGACTCTGCTGCTGGCCGCGCTGGCCGATCGCGCAGGCGACAAGGTCCACGTCATCGCCATCGATTCGCGCGTGCGCGCCCGCGTGTCCGGCGTGCGCGGCGCCTCGGTGATCGAAAACCTCGCCCGCACCTTCACGGACATTTCCCCGCGCCTGGACGTCACCGACTGGACCGAGGCTGCCACCGCCATCGAACAGACCGTGCGCCACGCCGCCTTCGTCGTCCTGGCAACCCAGATCCCGCCCGCCGGCATGGACACCGACTTCACGGACGCCCTCGCGCGCCTCTCCAAGCGCCACACGGTTCTCGTCGCCTCGGCCACCGACCCCGACGAGCTTCGCGCCAGGAAGGGGCGCGCGGATGCCGAGGAAGTCTTCCTGGCGGCCTCGGCAGCGCTCGCACAGCGAGCCGACGAGGCCGGGGCGCAGGACGCTCGAACTGCAGGAGCCCTGACCCTCCAGGTCTCCGCAGACCTCCTGCCCGCGCGCACGGCCGACCGCTACATCGAGCTGAAGAAGGCCGGTCGCCTCTAGCCCACTCCCCGGCCGGGTCCCCACCCCGCGCGCGTCGCTGAGCCAGCCACGGCCTCGTGCCGGTGGCCGGGCAACGACCCTTCGCTCAGCCAGCGACCGGCTGGTAGTACCCCGCGTCGATGCCGACGTCAGCGCTAGCACCAGCCCGGTCGGCGCGTCGGCCCAGGATCAGAATGTAGGCCCATGTGGCTGCCGTCAACGCCACGCCGAGCGAGATCTTCACGGCGTCGGGCAGCGCCGAAGGCGTCACGAAACCCTCCAGAATGCCCGAACCCGCCAGGAGGATCGCGCACCCCACCGCAACCGTGATCGAGGCACGCGCCGCCTGTCCGACAGCCTGGAACCGGGTCGCAGCCCCCGGCGCGACGAGCGCCCAAAAGACCCGAAGACCCGCCGCGATCGCGATAAACACGGCCGTCAGCTCGGGCAGTCCGTGAGGCAGGATGAAGCGGAAAAAGTGCCACGCGCTCGCGTACTCAATCACGACAGCGCCAGATGTTCCCAACGCCATGGCGTTGCCCCACAGAAGGTAGAGCGGATACACGCCCGAAATACCCGTTGCGATGCCCTGGAGGGACACCCAGGAGTTATTCGCCCACACGGACATCGCAAATTCGGAATGGGTGTCCTGACTGTAGTACCAGACGAAGTCTTCCTGGGCATAGCGGCGCAGCTGCTCGGGCGTGCCCAGCTCATTCATGGCAGCAGGGGTGGTTATCAGATAGTGCGCCTGGATGACACACAGCGCGATGAAGACCGCCATAACCCCGACGATCACCCAGCGAATACGATAGAGCGTCACAGGCAGCGACACCATGAAAAAACGGGCAATTCCACGTCCCGTCAGCCCGCCGGTGCCCGCCAAGCGCCCGCGTGCCGCCGACAGAATACGGGACAGCTCCGCGATCAGGTCGGGATCGGGGCTGTGCGTACGCACCCTGGCCAGATCGGTCGTAGCCGACCGATAGAGGCGGTCCAGCTCATCAATCTCTGGTCCGCTCAGCGTTCGGGCGTGCGTCAGTTCCTCCAGACGCTTCCACTCGCTTTTTCCGCTCACCCGCAGCACATCGATGTCCATTGGACTAGCGTGTCATATATGAGCGCGCAACGCAGTCAGTCGAGCCAGATTCAGGACGATTACGTCCGCACCGGCGAGGCAGTGAGCCTCGACATCACGCCGGCCTCCCCGGGGGAACGATTCGGCTCCGCAGTTATGGACGGCACGATGTACATCATGGCCGCTCTTTTGATCCTGAAGTTATTCCTGCGCCTGAACGTGGAGATGTCCTCGTCAAGCCAAAGAGTCTTTACCGTCGTGCTGATCGCTGTCACGACGTTCATCCTGCCGATGACGATCGAAATCGTGACCCGTGGTCGTTCGCTGGGCAAGTGGGCTTTCAACCTGGCCGTTGTGCGCGACGACGGCGGCCCGATCACCGCGCGTCACTCAGCGGTGCGCATGGGCGTTGGCCTCCTGGAGAATTGGGCGCTGGTGGGTGGCCTTGCGTTGGCGTCGGAGGTACTCAACTCCAAAGGCAAGCGTCTGGGCGACGTGGCGGCCGGGACGATGGTGTGCTCGCAGGGGTCAGCAGCGTTCTACCCGCCCCTCGTGATGCCCCCGGGCCTGGCGGAGTGGGCGGCCACCGCGACGATCCTTCCCCTCGATGAGTCTCTCGTCTCCGAGGCGCGTGCCTTTCTCGCCACGAATAGGAGCCTCAACCCGCACATTCGGGAAGAGGTCGGCACGTCCCTCGCCAATCGCCTGAGCAGGCGCGTGCAGACGCCGCTGCCGCAGGGGCTGCACCCTGAGCTTGTGATTGCCGCCGTCCTCGTGGCGCGCAGGGACCGGGTATGGGGACGCGAGATCGAGCGTCGCGCCGCCGGTCAGGCGCGCTTCAACGAGGCCACGCGCGCCCGCTTCGGCTTGTAGGGGTCAGCGGTCGGTCGCCCCGTCCTGGCCGTCCACGACGGTGAATTGGGCGCGCCTGCGCGCATAGGGACTGGAGGGGTCCAGGGGACTGGACGTATCGGGGGTGCCCGCAGAGCGGGCGGAGCCGAAGGGACCGGTCCGCGGGGCGCGTGCCTCCGGGGCCGAGGCCGGGGCGTGCTTCGCCTCTTGCGCGACCCTGCGCACGGCGTCGACAAGAGCGGCAAGGTCGTCGCCCGAAGGCGGCGCCGGCTCGAAGTTGGTGGCCAGGCGAACGACCTGCCACCCCAGGGGCGCTTTAAGGTTTTGGGCGTGCTCGTCACACAGGTCGTAGGAATTGGGGTCGGCAACGGTGGCGAGGGGGCCGACGACGACCGTCGAGTCACGGTAGTCGTAGGTCAGGGTAGCGACGGCGACGGTTGAGCAGCCGGGCTTGGAGCAGTGTCGTTGGGCAATCACGCACCTAAGAGTACGACACTCTGTGCCCGTATCGCGCGCTCCAGCACGCCATGGACCTACCCTGGTGGAGTGTTTGCGACCAGACGCCATGTCAGGAGCCGCGACCGGCACGGTCGCGGGCCTCGCGGTCCCCTGTTTTTCCCGGGTACTCCGGCGTGGCGCACGCGGCGCGAGGACTTTGATCTGATGGTCGGGGAGCTCGTGTCCGAGCTGATTGAGCGCTGGCCGCAGGTGGCCACGATCGAGTTCGGGGTCGAGGATGTTCCTCCGTCGAACCCGGCTGCCTGGGAGTCCCACAATGTCGTCGTGGCGCGTATCTTCCCCGCGGATCGTCGCCGTGGCCTGCACGATCGGATCGTCGTCTACCGCCTGCCGATCACGCTGCGGTGCCCTCTCGAGGAGGTGGGCGCGGTGACGCGCAGGGTGCTGGTGGAGCGCATCAGCCACATCCTGGCCCTGCCGCCCGACGAAATCGACGACGCGATGCGCTAACGGCGCTCCCGGCTGAGTCTTAATTGGTGGCGCGGATCGATCCGTTGACGGCGCTAATGCCCTCGGTGCCCACGTTCCACGTGGTGGTCATCCGACCCACGGGTGTATCGGCCGAGATGACGACGGCGGCCTGAATCGGCGATGCCGCGCTCAGCTGTCCCGCAGCCTCGGGCAGCTCGACCAGGGTGGGCACGCCGGGAGCCACGTAGACCGTGCTTCCCGCGACGTTAACGGCGATGGCCCCGGGCGTGGACGGACTGGTGCCGGTGGACTGCGCGTCGCCCACCTCACCGCTCGTCGTGGCGCTGGGCGAGGGCGAGGCCCAGATGTTGGGCGTGGCCGTGGGGGCGGGAGCCGCGGACTGCGCCGCGTCATCGCCCGCCTGGGCAACGGCCTCGTCGTCAGGGCTCAGGGGAGCGTACAGCAGCAGCCTCGCGCGAGTCCCGTTCACGCCGGACTCGGTCTCCAGGGCAGTGCGACGGATCGGGGCGGCAGACAGCTGCTGGGTGGCCATGGCCTCGAGCGACGAGCGACCGGGGATCGCCGCCTGCGTCAGAGTCGTGGCCGGGACGGCGTTGGAGCGCATGATCCAGGCGTTGGCACGCTCGACCCACGGCGAGCCCAGCGTGATCGTCGTCGTCTGCGCGACGACCTCACGGTCAGAGGTCACGATCAGCGCGATCGGAGAGGCATCCTTGGTGGCGCCGTCGAGGGGCATCTCCAAGGTCGAGCCCTCGGCGACGGTGGCCTCGCCACCGCCCAGCGGGTGCACGCCCGTGGAGTCGGCGACGGATACGTTCACGTGGGCGTCACCGGAAGGGGACACGAGGCGCAGCAGCGACGTGCCCTTGGGGTCAACCCCGAGGATTGTCTGCGTGGTCGAGGGAACGACTGCGGAGGCGAGCGTGGCTCCCTGCGGAATCTCACCGTCCATCAGGGAGGCCTGCGCCCAGGCAGCGATGCCCCCACCGTCGGCCTGGATGTGGATGGCCAGCGAGTTCTCGTCGGGGAACCAGCCTGCCAGCAGCACGGACACGGCCGAGTTGGCGGCCACCGTGACCTGGCGGGGAGAAGCGTTGAGGGGACCGTAGGCGCCGTAGCCGTCGATGGAGACGACCGAGGCCGTGGGGCTTGGGTTGGACAGGATGAGGACCATGTCGGCGCCCGAGGTCGTGGCCCCCGCAGCGATCCACTGGGAGGTACGGGGCGCGGCGCAGCCAACCGCACTCAGGCCCGCCAGTTCGCCGCCGCCCTGCCCGACCAGCGTCAGACCGGTCGGAATGGTTCCACCGGTGCCGGTGATCGAGTCGGGAGCGGGGGTGATCGGGGAGGCAGACAGCGAAGACCAGGTCGCGGCTCGGGCAACGTTGGACGTATCGAATGGATCGACGAGGCCCGCGGGGCAGGCCAGCTCCACCTGCGAGGGGTGCGCGCTCTGCGCGGTGCCACCAACGGTCGTGGGCGCAGGGTCGATGAGCAGGGAGCCCGTGGCCAGCGCGGCGGCGGCAATCACGGCGACTCCGAGCGTGGCCAGAGTCGCGTTGCGAGGCGTTGTCATCTCTTCCTCCACACGGATAGGGCGCTGGCTGCCGCGATCACCAGGCAGATGCCCGCACCGATGCGCCAGGGAATAATCCACCAGGCGCTGTAGGTGACAGTCAGGTGCCCGGCAGCGGGCATATCGAAGGCCTGCGCCCAGCCGTCTGCCGGTTCGACGGCGCTCAGGGCAGTTCCGTCAACGCTCGCGTACCAGCCGGAGTCGGCGCGTTCGGCGAGGACGAGCGTGCCGATCGCGTTGACCTCGCCGTCCACGCGCAGCTGGGAGGCTCCCACGTCCGTGAAGACGCCACCGGCGGATTCGACGCGCACGCGCGAGGGCTTGACACCGCTCGGGCGCACGCGCCACACGGTACCGCTGTTGGTCGCGCCGACCTTTTCCAGCCCGGCCGCGCGATCGAGGCCAAATGCGAGCGCCTGGGCGCCGCTGGCACCGTCGGGCACGAGGATCGTGTCGACGTCGTGGGCGGCCAGCGTCTCCACGGTCGCGTCGTCGGGGTAGACCACCAGGGTGTAGGCGGCCTGCGCGAGGGATTGCGCCGCCGGGTCGGCCACCGTTCCCTCGCTCGCACCGGAGCGGGCGCGCGCCAGAGCGAGTGCGCGCACGGTGGGTGAGGAATCGGTCAGGGTCGGTCCCGCGCCGCGCCACAGGGCCGCGTCGACAGCTCCGTTCGTGGGATCGCCGTCGAGGACCAGGACGCGCCCGGCACGTGGCGAACGCTGTGCCTGGGAGCCGACGGCGGAAATAATGGGGGTGGCCACGGGCGAAACGGTTTCACGCTGGGCGAGCGCGTAGGTCGGTGTCTCCGAGGCGTCGGCGCGGCTCGCGAAGGAGACTGCGGCGTGGGTGGCGCCCACCGCGACGAGGACACAGCAGGCGAGCACTGCCGCGGCCCGCAGGACCAGACCGCCGGAGGCATCCCACGCAGGTTGGTGGGAGTCCTCGTCGTCCTGGGCTGCGCTGCGACCCACCTGCGTGGCGGCCAGGAGGAAAGCGCCGAAGGAGAGCGAGAATGCGGGCGACGTCCACGCGTAGGCCACGAGGGCACCGTCCAGGCCGACGCCGACGTGGGAGGCGGCCCAGCCGCACGCTGCGGCGACGAGGCCGAGGCAGACCAGGGCGATCAGGCGAAGAGAGCGGTGGCGTGCCGCCGCTACAAGCGCCAACGCGAGGACGGCGCCGCCGAGGACGCCGAAGGCGATCGCTTCGAAGCTGTCCTGTGGCGCGGCGGGCATGCCGAGCGCGGCGAACCAGGAGCTGGCCCGCGTGTACGCGTGCACTCCCCCACTCGTGGAGGCCAGGGCGACCCAGGCAGACGGGTGGGCAATGATCGAGACGTAGGTGGGCGCGAGGACGACCGCGGCGGGCATGGCCACGACGGCGCTGCGGCGGGCGCGCCACAGGAGGGCCGCCAGGCCGAGGGGCAGCGTCCACGGCGCGCAGCACGCCAGGACGAGGAGGGACAGGCCCGCACATCCGGCGTTAACCGTTCGCGGGTTGACTGGCGCGGCGGCGACGCCCGAAGCACCGGCAACCATCAGCGGCGGGGCTGCGGGCACGCAGTAGGCGGCCAGGACGGGCACCGCGAGGTGCGCCAACGCTCCGGCGAGCGAGCCGTGCGCGGCACTGAGCAACAGGGCGGGAGACAGCGCCCAGGCCAGGGAGACCAAGAAACGCACGCGCAGAGACGAGGTGAGCGAGCGTGTGGGCACCCACGCCAGGATCGCGGCCAGCGGGCTGGAAGCGACGAGCAGGGTCGTGGCGACCGCGCCAGGAGTGACGCCGAATGGGGCCACGGGAGCGCTCAGCAGCGCCATGAGGATGGTCAGCGGGTCCGCTCCCCCGGCATATCCGTCGCCGCCGGGTATCCACCCGGCCCACGCGGCGGCCCACAGTTCGGACCACGAGGAGGGCAGCGAGGTCCACGCGCCGCCGACAATGCCGGAGGCGAAGCCCCACCATTGGATGCCCGCAATCAGCGAGGTGAGCGCGAGCAGGCCGACGGCAGTGGAGACAGAGCGGATGCGATAGGAACGCATCGACGCGAGGATGAGCGGGTCGATGCGCTCGCCGTGCTCGTCCTCCTCGCCCCCGGCCGGTTCCTTACGCAGCGAGGCAGGCGTGATTTCGAGGGCGCGCAGGGCGGATCGGGGGACCGTGCGCGACTGAGCGGAGCGGGCTCGCCCGGCCAGCAGGCGCGGCGTGGCCGCCATCAGGGAGAGCAGTGCGGCGATTTCGGGCAGGGCCAGGGCGGCCCGCCCCGTGATAAAGCGACCGAGGGCGCGGGCAGGGGTCCACACGAGCAGCCACAGTGCCAGGAAAGGAAGAACGAGGGCGGGCACAGCCTTGCACCAGTTGTACATCTGGGCGTAGCGGCGCCGACGGAAGGACTTCGCCTGCGCGGCGACCAGGCGAGCCACGGCCTCGGGGTCCTCGTGATCCTGTGACAGGAACGAGGCCTCGGTCGGGTCGATCCCGGGAGTCATCGAGGAACGGGCATGGCGAACGCGTGCGCGGGGGGCCACGATGACGCGGTAGCCGGCCAGGTGGAGGCGCCGACCCATGTCCAGGCCATCGCCGAAGGGTCCGAGGGCGGGATCGAATCCGCCAATGGTCTCGTATGCCTCTGCGCGGAGGAGCATGCCGGCGGTACCGACGCCCAGGACGTCAGTCGTGCCGTCGTACTGGCCCTGGTCGATTTCATCGTCGCCGATCCGCTCGAGGCGGCGTGCGCTCGAGGTCGCGAAGATACCGAGTTCGAGCAGGCGTGTCCCGTCCCAGCTGATCTGTTTCGCGCCGACGGCCCCGACGGTCTTGCCCACGACCGCGGCCTGGACAAGCTGGCTCAGGCACTCGGCCTCGGGTGCTGAGTCGTCGTGCAGGATCCACCACCACGGCGCGGAGGCGAACGCTGCGCCCTGCGCGTGCGCGCGACGGATGGCGCCGCCGAGGGTGCGTGCGCGGCCCACGCGCACAAGTTCTGCACCCTGAGGCACGAGGTCAGCGGGGAACGGTGTGACATGACGCCCTGCAACGTCGATGATGGTCAACGAATCCGGGGCCACCGATTGATTCTCGATGGCCCGTAAAACGGACTGGGTGAGCGGCGCATCCCCCTTCGTGACAAGGATGGCGCCGACGGCGCGAGTAGCGGGACTCAACCGGCCATACGGCGCAAGCGCCGCCTCTCGCGCTCCGACATGCCACCCCAGATGCCGAAACGCTCATCGTTCGCGAGCGCGTACTCGAGGCAGTCTTCGCGAACCTGGCAGGCCTGACAAACAGCCTTGGCCTCGCGAGTGGAGCCGCCCTTTTCGGGGAAGAAAGCTTCGGGATCCGTCTGCGCGCACAGCGCATGCTGCTGCCACGCAAGGGGGCCGTCAACGCGGGCGTACAGCGCCGCATCGGCGTCCTCGGACCACTCGAGGGGTCCGTCACCGAAGATGTTCCACATGCGGAGACTCCTTATAACGAATCGATCAATACGAGAATTACACGCGTGTCATTGCAGGAAGTCAAGCGGTTTCGCGTTATTGAGACCTTAAGATTAGCACCTGACCCGCCGGTAGATCCTTGCACTTTTGTAAGGCCTTCACAGTTACCCGATACTTAGAACGCCTGGGACCTTCGATATACTCTCAACCATGAGCAATTTTCCCGACAATAATGTGACCAGGCTCTCTTCGCTCATCGGCGTGGTTAACGGATGGTCAGGACCCGCTCTGACCCAGTATGGTAAAGAGCGCGTTGAGCTGGGCGGCCCCGTGGTCAGCAAATGGCTCTCAAAGGTAGCTAATTACTTGACAACCGAGCTCGCCGCGGACCTTTTCGGCGCGGGCGAACCGACACCGACGCGCATCTACACGACTCTTCAGCCATGGCAGGATGCCCTCTGGCAGATCGCCGCGCGCGCAATGGGCTGGGAGCTCCTCGACACGCGCCGACCGCTGCCCGGCGACCTCCTGGTCACAAACACCGTGGACTCCGAGGCGAGAGCCGCCCTCGAGGCGGGAGCGCACGTCCTGGCCCAGTCCCCCACCTACCTGTCCGTCGCGTGGGACGGCGAGCTCGGCGGGGCCGTCGACGCCCTGGCGGAAATCGCGATGCAGCCCGACTCCCTCATCATCGACACACCCGACCTGCTCGCCGATGCCCGTGACGAGGCCCTGGCTGGCCTGCGCGCGCCCGCGAACCTCAGCGGAGGTCGCGTCGCACTGCTGTGGGAGGGACGCACGGGTGCCGGGCAGGTGCTCGATCAGTGGATGGCGGGACGCTCCGTGGTGCTCATCGACCCCACGCAGGTCTCGCCGGAGATGCTTGCGCAGATTGTGACCACCGAGGCCGTGGACGCGGGGCTGGCCCGCTACGCCCGCTAGCGGGGGGCAGCCCCGGCGCTTACCAGACGCGCAAGAATCTGGCGGCCGCGAGCTTGATGCCCTCGAGGCGGTCGCGCCGGATCTGGCGGTAGCGCAGGGCGAAACGCAGGCGCGCCCACTGACTGTCAGCTTCGAGTTCGCGCAGGATCTGCGCGAGCTCGATGCGACGCGGGGCGTCAAAGGCACCGACCTGCAGAGCGGCGCGTCCCGTCAGGATGAACTGGTTGCGGTAGAAGCCGTTGCGCAGCTTCTCCATGCGCGCATCGCGCGCGCCGGACCCGGAGTTGGCTCCCTGGACGTTGCCCCCGTGCTGGCGGTATTCCAGGGTCGGTTCCTCGCCGATGACCCAGGTCAGACCAATCGCGCGCGCGAGGGCGTACACGTACCAGTCGTGCACGCCGATGCGCGAGTAGTCCAAACGGTTGATGACCTCCACGAGGGCGCTGTGCGCTTGGGGAGAAAAGACGTACGTCGAGCCGGGACCGGCGGCCTCGAAGAGGAAATCCCAGTCGCGCATCGGCTGCGACTTACGAATGAGGTGGCGCTCCCCCACACCGCCACCGGGCAGGGACTCGAAGGACGTCACGTTGGAGGACACAACATCCGCCCCCGTCGAGTCCATCAGGGCCAGCTGTGACTCCAGCTTGTCCGTGTGCCACACGTCGTCCTGATCCGTAAAGGCCACGTAGGAGCCGTCGGGAACGTGCGTCGTGAACAGGTGCAGGAAATTACCCGTCACCCCGGGTTGACCGTCGCGCTGGGGCAGCACGGTGATGCGCGGATCGGACGCGGCGCGCTCCTCAAGGTGGGAGCGGGTCCCGTCGCTCGACGCGTCATCGGAGACGACGAGGCGGACGTCCACGCCCACCTGGGCGAGCACGGAGTCCACCTGCTCGTCGAGCCACGCCCCGGCCTCGGCCATCCCGTTATAGGTGGCCATGAGGACGGTGACGCGGGGACGAGGCCTCCCGTCGTCTCGGGTCACGTTGCCCAAGGGATCAGTGCCCCTCGGCAGCGTACTTGGCCTCGACGGCCTCCTTCAGCGGGGCCCACCAGGCCTCGTTCTCGGTGTACCAGGCAATTGTGTCGGCCAGGCCGTCGCGGAAGTTCGTGAACTGCGGCTGCCAGCCCAGCTCGGTGACGAGCTTGGAGTTGTCGATCGCGTAGCGCAGGTCGTGGCCCGGGCGGTCGTTGACGTGATCGAAATCGTCGGGGGCAAAGCCCATCAGCTCGTTGAGGATGGCCACGACGTCGCGGTTGTTGGTCTCGCCGTCCGCGCCGATCAGGTAGGTCTCGCCGATGCGGCCCTTCATGAGGATGTCCCACACGGCCGTATTGTGGTCGCGCACGTGGATCCAGTCGCGAACGTTCAGGCCGTCGCCGTACAGGCGCGGACGCACGCCGCGCAGGCGGTTCGTGATCATGCGCGGGATGAACTTCTCGATGTGCTGGTAGGGGCCGTAGTTGTTCGAGCAGTTCGAGATCGTGGCCTCCACGCCAAAGGAACGCACCCAGGCGCGCACCAGCAGGTCCGAACCCGCCTTGGAGGAGGAGTAGGGCGAGGAGGGGTTGTAGGGCGTGGTGGGCGTGAACTTCGCGGGATCGTCCAGCTCCAGGTCGCCGTACACCTCGTCGGTGGAGATGTGGTGGAAGCGCACCTTGTGGCGGCGCACGGCCTCCAGCAGGGTGAAGGTGCCCACCAGGTTCGTCTGGATGAAAGGCGAGGGGTCCAGCAGCGAGTTGTCGTTGTGGGACTCCGCGGCGAAGTGGACGACCGCATCGGCCCCGGCCACGACGCCGTCGACCAGATCGGCGTCGGCGATGTCGCCCTCGACAACGGTCAGGCGCGACGCCAGCTCGGCGGGAACGTCGGTCAGGGACGCGCGGTTGCCCGCGTATGTGAACTTGTCCAGGACGACGACGTCGACGTCCGGGTGGTCCTCGAGGAGCGTATGAACGAAATTCGCTCCGATAAAGCCGGCGCCGCCGGTCACGACGATCTTCATGGGTTTTCTCCTTTGCGCGCCCGAGGGGCGTGTCGGGTTGTGTTGTCGAGTGCGATCGACTCTGCCACCATTATGCCGTACGTCAGCACGGTCATAAACGCGGGGCAGGTCGCAGGTTGGCGCAGGCGCCGCGTTAGGACTCGACGGCGATGGACGAATCCAGCGCCACGGGTCCCGAGCCGATTCCATTTCCTTGAACGACGAGGTCCCAGGCGCCGTCGCGCTGAGCGAAGGGCTGCCCGCCGGCGTCGTCGATGGACACGTTCATCCGATACATGCCCTCGCCCAGGGTGAGGGTCGGCACGGTGATGATCACCGTCGCGTCGCCCTCAATGGCGGGCAGGGTCGCACCGGAGTTACGCGAGTTGTAGTAGTGCAGCTTCTGACCCAGGTTGGTATCCAGCGAGAAGGCGGTCACCCAGTCTTCAATGCGCTTGGAGGCGGTCAGGTCCATGCGGATGCAGATCGTGTCGCCGGTGTGCGCCACGCGGATGGGCTCGCCGCCCTGGTCCGTCATGGAAATGTCGCGGATCGTGATGAAGCCGGTTTCCTCGGTGTGCACGGGGGCGGCCAGCGCGTCGCGCTGGAATCCCTCACGCAGGATGCGCACCGCATCCGAGGTCGAGCCGTCGAAGACGAGCTTGCCGTGGTCCAGGACGACGCCGCGCGTACACACGGACTCGACCTGCTCGGCGGAGTGGGACACGAGGACGATGGCACGTCCCTCGGTCTGGAAGGAATGGATCTTGTCCATGCACTTGCGCTGGAAGGGCTCGTCACCCACCGCGAGGACCTCATCGACGAGGAGGACGTCGGGGTCGGAGTGGACGGCGACCGCGAAGGCGAGGCGCACGTACATGCCCGAGGAGTAGAACTTCACCTGGGTGTCGATGAACTGTTCGATGCCGGAGAAGGCGACGATGTCGTCGAAGGCGGCTTCGGTTTCCGCGCGCGTCATGCCCAGGATCGAGGCGTTGAGGAACACGTTTTCGCGTCCCGTCAGGTCCTGGTGGAAACCCGCGCCGAGCTCGAGGAGCGCGGCCATGCGCCCGCGGGTGGTCACGCGGCCGCTGGTCGGGCGGATGATGGAGCCCATGATCTTGAGCAGGGTGGACTTGCCGGAGCCGTTGTGGCCCATGAGGCCAACGGACTCATTGAGGCGCACGTCCACGCTCACGTTGTCGAGGGCGTGGAACTCCTCCACCCGCGCGCGCGAGGAGTGCAGCACGCGGTCCTTAACCGAGGTGTCCCGGTGAAGTTTGAAGACCTTGGAAACGTCCTGAACGCGGACGACTTCAGGCATTGACATTACAGCTCCTGAGCAAAGTTGCCTTCGAGGCGAGCGAAGACACGGTGCGCCCCGAAGATCAGGACGACGCCAACAAGCGCCGCGAGGACCAGGCGGATCATGAGGTGCGAGGGGTAGGGCTGGTCGACGCCAGCCGCCCACAGCGACTTCTGGAATCCGAGGATCGCTAAGGTCACGGGATTGGACAGGTAGATCTCGTGCGCGATCGGGTAGTTCGTCTCAAGAGCCTTTTGCACGTAGCTGTAGGAGTAGACGATCGGCGAGGCCCAGAACGCCAGGAAGGTGATGACCTCGATGAGGTGCTGGATGTCGCGCATGTAGACGTTGAGCGCGGACAGGAGCAGCCCGAACAGGGTCGCGTAGACGACCAACACGATGAGAGCAAAGGGCAGGTAGGCCAGCTGCGCCACCGATGGGAGAGAGCCCGTCACAACAATCGCGCCCAGCAGGATGGCCAGCTGAATCGCGGAGTTGACGGCGGATGTTCCCAGCGTCGAAAGCGGGAAAATCTCGCGTGGCAGGTAGACCTTTTTCACCAGGCCGGAGTTGGCGACGATTGATCCCGTTCCGCCGGTGACTGCCTCGAGGAAGAAGCCCCAGGCCGTCAGGCCGGTGAACACGAAGATCGCGAAGGACGGGATGCCCCTCGCCGCGCCCAGGAACTGGCCGATGACGATGAAGTAGATGAGGAGCTGCGACAGGGGCTTGAACAGCGACCAGACGAAGCCGAGGTTCGAGTCCTTGTAGCGGGCCTTGAGCTCGCGGTTGATGAGCAGGCGCAGCAGTTCTCGACGGTTCCAGACGTCGACGAACGCACGCTTCGTGCCCGCCACCAGACCGCTCTTGTCACCCAGCTCTCGCAGGGGTTGGGCCTCGATGCGCTCAACACGCAGTGCGAGCGAGGACCCGGGGGAAGGGGTCGTTGATTCAGTCATACCAACTCACTATATCTGACCGTCTGGTCCCTTACTGACCATAGCGCTTGAGCGGGGAGCGAACACCTCGGCGCACGCCCCTCCACTTCTGCACGTGGTAGGCAGGATTGAGGAAGAAACCGCTGATCTTGCGGCGCTTACCCACCTCGCGGTCACGGGCCAGGCGCAGGGCGTCCTTGAGGATACCCGTCGTGACCATGCGGACGACCGTCGGAATCGAGGGCATGGCGACGTCGATGCCGACCTCGCGCAGGCCCTGGGTCTCCTCGAACATGCGGTCGTCGTACTCGGAGACGGTCATCTCGTTGGAGTGCAGGACGGCGGCGCGCGGTGCATAGGCCTTGATGTATCCGGCCGCGATGACGTCGCGGCCCAGGAGCTGGTCCTCGGCGTAGGAGACGTCACGGTAGGGAACCTCGCCGGTGAGAATGTCCTTGCGGGCGGCGGAGTTCACGTCGGAGTAGAAGGTGACGGCGTTGCGCACGCCCTCGTCCTGGATGAAGTCGTCCTCGTAGAACAGGGTGGTGCCAAAGCCCGGGCCGAAGCCGTTGAAGACGCCCTTGATCTCGTAGCGCAGCAGCGGGAAGGCGTCCGGGCGCGGGATCTGGGCGCCCATGACGGCGACGATGCGGTCGGAGATCGCAAACGGCGCGGTGATCTCGTGGAGCCACCTGTCCGAGGCCGGGGTGGCGTCGTGCGTCAGGTAGGCGACGATGCGGCCCTTGGCCAGGTGCGCGCCGAGGTTACGGGTCTTGCCGTGCCCGAACTCGCTGTTGGGGATCTGCACCAGGCGCACGGACGGGTACTTCGCGATGAGGTCGAGCGTGGAGTCGGTCGAGCCGGAGTCGATGACGAGGATCTCGTAGGTGCCGTCGAAACGCTGGGCGGTCAGCGAGGCGAGGATCTCGTCGATATGCTGCTCGCCGTTGTAGGTCAGAATGACGACGCTGGCGTCCAGCGAGGCGTCCTTCGCGTCCACGTAGTCCGATTTAGTAACCATGCGCTTGAATCTCCTGCCAGGTTTTCGCGATCCCCTCGTCGAGCGGCGTCATTGTGAAGGGGCCAAATTCGTTGTTGACTCGTTCCGTGTTGAGCACGGATCCGAGCAGGTAGGTCGAGGGGGTGGGGATGTGCTCAATCGCGGGCGTCGTCCCGGTGACGCGCTCGATGGAGGCGACGATCTCGGAAACGGTGGTCTTGCGTCCCGATCCGATGTTGTAGACGGAACGCGAGGCACCGCGCGCGATCATCGTGGAGACGATGGTCGCGAAGTCTTCCACGTAGATGTAGTCGCGGAACATGGAGCCGTCCCCCATGACGGTCAGCGCCTCGCCGTTGAGCACGTGGCGCAGGAAGATCGGGATGATGCCCTGGCGCTTGTGCGGGTTCTGGCGCGTGCCGTATGGGTTCGAGATGCGCAGCGACGTCGATTTCAGGTCATACTTGCGCGCGAAGAAGCGCATGTAGTTCTCGATGGTGAGCTTACCGATGCCGTAGGGGGACACCGGCAGGGTGCGATCGTCCTCGCAGTAGCTTTCCTTGTCCTGGTCGCCGTAGATCGTGCCGCCGCTCGAGGCGTAGTACACGTGGCCGACCCCGGCGTCCACGCACGCGCGGAACAGATCGATGCTGCCCTGGATGTTGGTGCGCACGTCCAGCGTCGGGTCGTTTTCGGCCGTCGCGGGATCCGTCGTGGAGAGCATATGCACGACGACGTCCATGCCCGACACGGCGCGCGCGATGTCGTCGGTGTTCAGGAAGTTCCCGTCGAAGGCCTCGACTCCCGAGGCCTTCCAGTGCTCCCCGTTGCCGAACATGTCGAAGGCGCGGATAAACGTGCCTTCCTGCGCGGCCAGCGCATCCACGAGGTGAGAGCCGAGGAAGCCATTTCCTCCGACCACCAGAATGTTAGGCATTCATGGCCCCCTCAAAATCGGAGACGAACTGGCGTCCGGAGTCTTCCCAGCTGAGCGTGGTGGCAGAGGCGGCGGCCTCGCGCGAACGCTCCACTTGGTCGGGGGCATCGACGACACGGATGATCTCCGTGGCCATGGCGCCGGGCGAGAGCGGAACGTAGTCGATGCACGGGTTATCGGAGACGAGCCTGTTGTTCGGCGCGTCGTTGACGACGGGGATCGTGCCGCACGAGGCCAGCTCGAGGGGGAGCAGCGACAGATTCGTCAGGCTCATGACCAGAGCGACCGCGCACTTGTTGTACAGGGGCGAGAGCTCCTCAAGGCTCATGGCACCGTGGTTGACGTACTCGAAGGGAACCTTCCACTCCGACACGTCCCAGCCAGCCATGTGGATGCGGATGTCGGGGCGGCGCTTCTTGACGTCGGCCAGGACCATGCAGCCCAGCTCGAATCCGCGGCGCATGGTGACCGGGCGCGCGTAGAAGAAAACGTCCTTGCGGCGCTCATCGTTCGTGCGCTTGTACAGCGTCATCTCGGCGGCGAAGTCGAAGGGGTGGGTCGTCATGCCGTATTCGTCGTGGAGCTTGGTGGCCAGCCACTTGCCCGCGGTGAATGCCTCGAAACCGAAGCGGTAGGTGTTTTCGGCGAGCTGGTTCTCCGAGCCGACCGGGTAGAACGAGGGCTCGAAGTCCTGGACGAAGTAGAAGCGGCGGGCGCGCGAGCGATCCAAGTAGGCGGGGTAGGCGGTTTCCCAGCCGGTCGCGAAGATCGCGTCGACGTCATCGCCGACGCCGACAGCCGGATCGTACAGGGCGTAGGTCGCCTTGAGGTTGGGATAGTTGCTGGAGCGATCGATCATGTCGCGCACGCGGTCGGCGTCGACGGGAATCGACTGGGACCAGTAGAGGAAAATCTTGACCCGGTGGCCGGCGGCCTCCAGGTAGGACAGGAAACGGAAGATGTTCTGGTGTCCGCCGGAGGACTCCCCGGGGGGCGACATGATCCACGCCGTCACGTACGGGCCCTCGCCCACGGGGCGCGGATCCTTCTTCCAGTCAGGCTCGCTCACCCAGTCGAGGGCGGCGGCGTCAGCAAACTTGACGAGCATCCCAAGCGGGTACTGTCCCTTGCCTTTGCCCTTACCGGAGTTAGCAATCTGATTGCCCAGCCCCTGCAAGAGACGGGCTGCCGTCATGCGACCCCCGTGTCGTTTGAGGTAGGAGGCACCCTTCGCGAACTTACGCACCAGCGGATTCGTCTGTGTCATGTTCGACAGTTTAGCGCCTGAGGGGATCGGACTTGACCGAGGAGTGATCCATCCCTACCCCCAGCACTGTATCATTACTCACTTTTCAGCGTTTCCTGTGCGACAAGGAGTCAGCGAAGGTGAGCGCCGGCTCGGCGCGAATTGCGCGCGTGCCGGCGGCGCAAAGCACCCGGAATGGCGGCGATTCCCTGAGCGACACCGTGGGCAGCCGGACCGCGGAATCCGGCGCGCGCGGCTCGCACGACGGAGCGCACCAGCGCCGAGGTAATCACCTGCCACGAGGCGTGTTCGGCAGCGACGATCAGGCGGTTGCGGGCGTTGACACGAGCGAACATGGGCGAGGTTGCGTCCGAGGAGGCCGCGTGCTCGTGGTCCACGACGGCCTGGCGCACGAAGCGCACGTCGTATCCGGCCTCGCGTAGCTTGTAGGACAGGTCCGTGTCCTCGTAGTACATGAACAGGTCGGTGCGGATGCCGCCGACTTCCTCCCAGGCGTCGCGCCGGATCGCGCACGCGCCCCCGCAGATGCCGAAGACTTGTTCGGGGGCGGCGAGCTGTGCGACCGGCACCAGCCAGTCGCGGTCCTGGCCGTTGCCGGAAGAATCCACGATGTTACCGGTTGAGTTGACCAGGATTGCGCCCAGCCCGGCCCGGGCCTCGTCGTCACTGAGTCGCACCCAGCGCGTGGGACCGTTCCCGCTCAGGGCCACGGCCTCGTCGTCGCGCGCCTCGCGGTAGCGTCCGGCCAGGAGAATGAGGGCGGTCGTCGCCCCGACCATTGGGTCGGCCAGCGGGTCCAGGAGCGCGTCAAGAAAGCCGTCGCGCACCGTCGCGTCGTTGTTGAGCAGCACGAGAGCCCCCTCGCGCAGGTCGCTCGCCCCCGCCATGACGCCCGCGCCAAAGCCGTCGTTGACGCCCGCGTTGACGATCTCCACGGCGGCGCCGGGCGCGCTCGAGCCGGGGCCAGCGCCCGCGAGCGCGCGCAGCTCGGGCAGGTGCGCGGCCAGGACGTCGAGGGAGTCGTCCCCCGAGCCGTTGTCGACCAGGATCAGGGTGTCGCGCGCCCTCAGCTGAGGGGCGATCGACCGGGCGGCGCGCAGTGTCAGGGGCGCGTTTTTCCAGTTGACGAGGACGACGCGGGCGCTGCGTCGCGCTCCCCTCCCCTGTCCCGTCGGCGCTGCGTTGTGGGTGGTCGGGGCGCTCACGGGGTCACCGCCAGGGACTCGTAGAGGCGGGAGTGGGCGGCCGCGGAGGCCTCCCACGTGTAGTCGCGGGCCCGCACGAGGCCGGCTGCGGCCAGGCGGTCGTGCTCGCGTCCCGCGGCGGCTTCCAGGGCGCCCGCGAGTGCATCGGGGTCGGTCGCCGGCACGAGGAGCCCCGCGTCTGTGCCCGTAATCTCGGCCATGCAGGTGTCGGCGGAGGTGACGACGGGCGTGCCGTGCGCCATGGCCTCGAGGACGGGAAGGCCGAAGCCCTCCCAGATCGAGGGGAAGGTGAAGACGCGCGCGCCCGCATACGCGCAGGCCAGGTCGGTGTCGTCCAGGCGACCCAGGACGTGGGTGCGCGCCTCGGGCAAGTCCCCCCATTCGGGGTCTTCGCCCCACCCGGCGGGCCCCACGAGGACCAGGTCGAGGTCCGTGGACGAGGCCATGGCTCGGTAGGCGCGCAGCAGCGTCGCCAGGTTTTTGCGCGGCTCGCGCGTGCCCACCCACAGGATGTAGGGTCGGGCCAGGCCGTGGCGGGCGCGGAAGTCCTCCACCTGAGCGTCGGTGACGGGCGTGTGGGTCAGGCCGTGGGGGATGACCGTGATGATGGACTCGTCGATGCCCGCCTCGACGCAGTCGCGCGCGGTGGCCTCGGAGGGGACGATGACCGCGTCGGCGCGGCGCTTGGTGATGTCCAGGGCGCGGTTAAAGTAGGCGGCCCCGTGGGCGGTGAAGTGGCTAGCATCGCGCAGGAAGGCGACGTCGTGGACGGTGACGGCCAACGGGAGCGACGTCGGGGGGATCGCCCAGGTGGTCGCGTGCAGGACCTGCGCTCCCCTGCCCGAGCGCACGCCGAGCATCCGGTCCGCGCTGGGCATGGCGAGGCGATCCCAGGCGGCGTACAGCGCCCGGCGCGGCAACGCGGAGTTGAGCACAGGGATCGACAGTCCCACCTGCTGGGGGCTGGCCTCGTTTCTTCCGTGGCGCGCGGCGATACCCACGGCGCGCACCCCCTGGGATGCCAGGCGGGAGGCGACCTCTACGATGTATCGTCCCGAGCCACCGGGCACGGGCTGCCACATCTGTTCAACGACCATTCCGATGCGCACACTCATATCTACAGGATAGTTGAGATGCATGTCAGAGTCTGCCCGGCCACGTCGTGGCATACAATGAGAAAACCCCTCGCAACGACCGGAGATCATGATGCCTTCCTCCCTGCCGTCCAAACCTGTCCACGTCCTCATGGACGCCACCGCGATCCCCGCGAATCTCGGCGGAGTGGGCCGCTACGTGGACGATCTGGTGCCCGAACTGGGGGCCCAGGGCGTTAAACTCACGATGGCGGTGCAAGAGCGCGACGCGGAGCACTTCGCCACGCGCCTGCCATCCGCTCGCATTATCCCGATTTCCCCTCGCTTCGAGTCTCG
This sequence comes from Pauljensenia sp. 20925_1_34, assembly GCF_041432775.1. NCBI lineage: Bacteria > Bacillati > Actinomycetota > Actinomycetes > Actinomycetales > Actinomycetaceae > Pauljensenia > Pauljensenia sp. 20925_1_34. The sequence goes on from NZ_JAPWAG010000011.1 coordinate 50,087, forward strand.
TCCGATGCGTTTCGCGTGGGAGCAGACGGGGTTGCCCTCGCTCATCCGCAAGGTCCGCCCCGACGTGCTCCACTCCCCCCACTACACCTGCCCGCAGTTCCCGGGCGTTCCCGTCGTCATCACGTTGCACGACGCGACCTTCTTCTCTCACCCGCAGGCGCACTCGCGCATGAAGCAGAAGTTCTTCACCTTCGCGATCCGCCGCGCGATCCGCCGCGCTTCGGCCCTCGTGGTGCCCTCGGAGGCCACGCGCGACGAGACGATCAAGTACGCCGGCGGGCAGGCCTCGCAGTTCTACGTCGCCTACCACGGCGTGGACCGGACGATCTTCCACCCCGTCGACGACGACGAGCGCGCCCGCGTCAAGAAGTCCCTGGGCCTGGAGGGCCAGGAGTACATCGGCTTCCTCGGCACCCTGGAACCGCGTAAGAACGTGCCGAACCTGGTGCGCGGCTGGACCAGGGCCGTCGCCGACATGCCGAACCCGCCCGCGCTGGTCCTGGCCGGCGGCAAGGGGTGGGACGAGGACATCGACCCCGCCCTGGCCTCGGTCCCCTCGCACCTGACGGTGCTGCGCCCCGGCTACCTGCCCTTGGAGGACCTGCCCGGTTTCCTCTCCGGCTGCGTCGTGCTGGCCTACCCCTCGATCGCCGAGGGCTTTGGTCTGCCCGTCCTGGAGGCCATGAGCTGCGGCGCCGCGACGCTGACCACCCGCCTGACCTCCCTGCCCGAGGTCGGCGGCGACGCCGTCGCCTACTGCGACATCACACCCGATTCGATTGCCGAGGCCCTCACCGACCTGATGAACGATCCGGCGCGCCGCGCGCAGCTGGGCCAGGCAGCCATCGCCCGCTCCGAGGAGTTCACCTGGGAGCGCGCCGCCCTTGTCCATGCGCAGGCCTTCCGCGCCGCAGCCGGGCGCTGATCCCCGGAGCACAGTCACAGCAAGGATTCTTTCTCCATGACGACATCTGACCATTCCCAGGACTCCGAGCTCGCCCGAGGCGAGGAGCGCGCTTCGGACGCGGACCTGCCCCAGGAGGCCGACGCGCCCCGCGAGGCGGCTCGTCCCACCGACGAGGCTCGTCCCACCGACGAGGCCCGCCCCGCCACAGAGGAACACCTCGCCAAGGAGGAGCGCAGCGCCCCCGAGGAAGCCCTCGCGCGCCAGGGCCGTGCCTCCCGCGAGGAACGCCCCAAACAGGACGAGCGCACACGGCAGGCCCCGGCGCAGCACTCGGCTCCGGCGCAGCACTCGGCCCCGTCCGCGCGCCGCTTCGGGCTGCCCGTGCGCGCCTGGCGCATCATTGGCGTCATCGGCCTCGTCCTATCGGTGTGCGGCGTGGGCGCCGCGTGGGCCGTGTCCTCCCCCCTGGGCGCGTCCCCGGACGACGACTATCACCTGGGTTCCATCTGGTGTCCTCCCCCGCTGAGCGAGTCCGGCTGTTCGACCGGCTACACGGACCGCGGCACGTTCGGCCCGGTCGTTCCCGAGTCCGTTTCCTCCACGAAGGTCGCTTGCTACGCCTTCCACGGCGAGGATTCCGCCGTGTGTGCGCTCAACAACTCCGACGACCGCACGATGGTCACCGACCGGTGGGACGACGGCAACTACCCGTGGGGCTACTACCAGTTCCATCACCATTTCATCGCCCACGACGCCGACCGGGCGGGTGTGACGATGCGTCTTATCAACATTGGTATCGCGATCGTCTTGATCGGCGCCATCGGCGCGCTCATGCCCAGCGCCATGCGCCGCGGCTACGTCTTGGCGATTCCGGCCGCGTGGACGCCCATGGGCATCTACTTCATCGCGTCCAACAACCCCTCCTCGTGGGCCTTCACCGGTGTCTTCGCGTTCGCGGCCGGCCTGTGGGCTGCCACGCAGTCGCTCGGCTGGCGCCGCTGGTGCCTGAACGGCGCGGCCGCGCTGGGTGCCGTCCTGGCGTGCACGTCGCGCGGCGACTCGGCCTTCTTCCTGTTCGTCGTCACCGCCGCGCTGGCCTTCGCGGTGCGCTGGCGTCGAGATCGTTGGCCCGAGGCGCTGCTCGCCGTCGTCTCCTCGATCATCGGCATCATCATCATGCGCTCCACGAACGTGGCCTCCACCCACCTGGCCACGGCGGAGGGTGAGCCGCGTTCGCTGATCTCACTGATCGGCGACAACATGTCCTACCTGCCCCAGTACCTCGCCGGTTTCTACGGCTACCGCTGGGGTCCGGGTTGGCTCGACGTGGACTACAACGGCTCCGTGTCCACGGTTGGCCTCGTGATCGCCGGCGCCGTGTTTGTCGCCGGTGCGCGCACGTGGTCGTGGCGCAAGGCGATGACGCTGCTCATGCTGGTCGGCGCAATGGCGGGCGTGCCCACGCTCCTCGGCATTCTCCAGGGCTTCAACAACGTCGCGACCTACCAGCCTCGCTACATGATGCCGCTGTGGATCGTCTTCCTCTTCTTCATGCTGACGATGGAGCGCCGCGAGCGTACCCTCTCGCGCCCGCAGGCGGCTGCTGTGGGAGTGCTGCTGGTGGGCACGCATTTCTGGGCGCTCTTCGTGCTGCTGCTGCGCTACACGCACGGATCCTCGGTCCTCATGTTCAACATGAGCAAGACGGCCGTGTGGTGGTGGCCGGGCGCGCCCGTTGGCCCGAACATGGTCTGGGCGCTCGGCACGGTGTGCTTCGCGGCGGCCATCACGTTCGGGCTCCTGCTCACTCGCGAAGAAGTCGACGAGAAGCCCCGAACCGAGGCCGTCGAGGCCTGATCCTCCTTCGCGCGCCCAGGCGTCTGCTGTGCAGGCTGCCTGGGCGCGTTCGTCTGCCCAGGCGAGGCCGTGGCGGGCTGCACCCACCGCACATAGTTCCCCCACAATGTCGCACGTAATTTGGGTCCCCTCACTTTTCTTAGGGATCGAGAAAACCGCATGATTCCAACGATCAGATTTCAAATCCTGAAATACTCCCGGGGGAATTACGTGCGACTTTTCTGGCTCTTCGCATTGTGGGGTGTGGGGGTGGTGTTCGAAGCGTCCCGGGGATTGTGGACAGTGTCGTGGGACGACGACCGAACACAGGAGCTCGCCTCGGGAGCCTCAACAACCAAAACTCGCACGTAATTTGGGTACCCTAACTTTTCATAGGTATCGAGAAAACCGCAGAATTCCAACGGTGCGATTTCAATGTTTGAAATACGTGTCGGGGAATTACGTGCGACATTTCTGAGGAACCACAACATGAGACGCCACAAAGACCCAAGCGGAAGACAACTCAAGCACAGAAGACAACCCAAGCCCGGAAGACAACCCAAGCACAGAAGACCCCCACAACCCCGACAGCCGCCACAACCGCCACAAGCACGGGGGCGCTGCACCCGTTACGTGGCGGTGCACCCGTTACGTGGCGGTGCACCCGAACAGAAGAGGTGCATTGCCTACGGATCGGGTGCAGCGCCCCAACACACAAGAACAAACGCGGAACTGGCACACCGAACCACTCACCGCCACACCCCTCCATGCGCACCTGGACCCTACTGGCGGCAGGATGGGCACACCGCCCACGCCACCACCTGCACTCCGGCCCACTCCGACCCACTCCGACACCTCCTACACCCTTACATGCGAAGAGCCGGGAAAGACGCGGAACGAGCGGGGCCCCGGCGACGTCGCGAGAAGCGCTCCGCACGGCCGGGTGCGGGCCAGGGTTCGGCCAGCGGGCGCTGGCCTACAGGTCGACGGAGTGCCCGGACGCGGCCGAGGTGAGGATGGCCTCGACGACGCGCAGGTTGTCCAGGGCCTCGTCCATGGTGACGTGCTCGGCGCCCACGCCGAGGATGGCATCGCGGAAGCGCTCGTGTTCGAGGGCGAGGGGCTCGCGCTTGGTGAGGGCGTAGCGCACGACCTGGCCCTCGCTCACCCCGCGGAAGGCGGCGATGGCGTCCCACTGCAGGGGCGCGTGGCCGTTCTCGTAGAAGGTCAGGTCCCCCATCGCGGTGTCGGCGACGAGCGCGCCGCGCTCCCCCGTCACGATGGTCGTGCGGTCCTTGTAGGGGGTCAGCCAGTTGACGAGGTGGTTGACGAGGATGCCGCCTGCAAGCACGCCCGAGGCGACCATCATGTCCTCGTGGGGGCGCCCCGAGCGCGCCGAGGTGCGCGCGTAGATGCTCTCGTAGGGGGCGCCGGCCACCCACGCGGCCAGGTCCACGTCGTGCGTGGCCAGGTCTTTGACGACGCCGACGTCGCTGATGCGCGCGGGGAAGGGCGACTGACGGCGGGTCGCAATCTGCTCGATCTCGCCGAGCTGGCCCTGCGCAATACGCCGACGCATGTCGATGAGGGCGGGGTTGCAGCGCTCGACGTAGCCGACGGCACCGACGAGGCCCGCGTCCGCGAAGGCGTCACGGATGCGGCGGCCCGCCTCCACGCTCGTGGCGAGGGGCTTTTCGACGAGGGTGTGTACCCCGGCCTCGGCCAGGGCCAGGGCGGCCTCCTCGTGGTGGGCGGTGGGCGCGGCGATGATAGCGGCGTCGATACCGACCTCGATGAGCTCCTCGACGCCGCCCAGGACGGGCAGGTCCCCGGCGACGCCGAAGCGGTCGCCGCCCGGGTCAGCGAGGGCCACGAGGTCCACGCCGGCGGTGGCGCGGGCGTTGCGCACGTGGTGGCGGCCCATCGAGCCGATGCCGAGGATTCCCAGGCGAATCGTCATGTCAGGCACCTGCTTCCGCGAGCGCGTTGACGGCCCCGGCGATGCGCTCCAACTCGGCGGGCGTCAGGGAGGGGTAGATCGGCAGGGAGAGCACCTGGTCGGCGGCCTCGCGCGTGGCGGGCAGCTCCGCACAGGGGGCGAAGCGGGCCAGGGAAGCCAGCTCGTGGTTCGGGATCGGGTAGTAGACGCCCGAGCCGACGCCGTACTCCTCGCGCAGGGCGGCGGCGAACCCGTCGCGGTCCTCTTCCACGCGGATCGTGTACTGGTGGTACACGTGCGTAGCTCCGGGCGCGACGTGCGGGACGGTGACGCCGCGCAGGTGGGCGTCCAGGAACGCGGCGTTGGCCTGGCGCTGGGCGGTCCACGCGCCGACCTTCGTCAGCTGGACGCGCCCGATGGCTGCGTGGATGTCGGTCATGCGATTGTTGAGGCCCACGATTTCGTTGGCGTAGCGCGTCTCCATGCCCTGGTTGCGCGCGAGCCGCACGCCGCGGATGAGTTCGTCGTCGGTGGAGGTGACCATGCCGCCCTCGCCGCTGGTCATGTTCTTGGTCGGGTAGAAGGAGAAGGCCGCGAACGCGCCGAAGGAGCCAACCGCTCGCCCGCGCAGGGTCGCGCCGTGGGCCTGGGCGGCGTCCTCGAAGAGGAGGAGCCCGTGGGCATCGGCAATCGCCTGGAGGGCTTCCATGGGCGCGGGGTGGCCGTAGAGGTGGACGGGCATGATGGCGCGCGTGCGGCTCGTGACCGCGGCCTCGACGGCGGCCGGGGAGAGCGTGTAGGTACGCGGGTCGATGTCAGCGAACACGGGGGTCGCGCCCGTGATGGCGACCGAGTTCGCGGTGGCCGCGAAGGTGAAGGAGGGGACGATGACCTCATCCCCCGGCCCGATCCCCGCGGCGAGCAGCCCCAGGTGCAGGGCGGAGGTGCCGGAGTTGACGGCGACGGCACGCGTTCCGGGCACCAGCGCGGCGGCGAACTCTTCCTCGAAGGCGGCCACCTGCGGGCCCTGGGCGATCATGCCGGTGCGCATGACGGCCGCGACCGCCTCGATCTCCTCCTCGCCAATGAGCGGGCGGGCAGACGGGATGAAGGCGCGTGTCACTGGTCGTCCTCAGGGGTCGGATCGGGTGTCGCGGTGGTGAGCGGGGACGAGGCCTGGGCTCCCTCAGGCTCCAAGGTGCCTTCGCGCTCGACGTACCGTCGGCCCGAGTCCGGGCAGACCCACGTGCGCGCCACGGCCTCGCTGCCGGGCGCGGGCGAGTCATCGGCCGACACGAGGGGAACCCCGGCCTCGCCGACCCAGCCGACGCGGCGGGCCGGGACGCCGACGACGAGGGCGTAGGGGGCAACGTCGCGCGTGACGACGGCGCCGGCCCCGACCGAGGCCCAGGCGCCGATGCGCACGGGGGCCACGCACACGGCGCGCGCCCCGATGGCGGCTCCGCGCTCAACGGTCACGCCCACCGCCTCCCAGTCCGAGGCGCTTTTCAGGGTTCCGTCGGCGTTGATCGCACGCGGGCAGTGATCGTTCGTGAAGACGGCGGCGGGGCCGACGAAGACCCCCTCGGCCAGAGAGGCGGGCTCGTAGACGAGCGCGTAATTCTGAATCTTGCAGCGAGGCCCCACGACGACGCCCTCGCCGATGTATGCGCCGCGCCCAACGATGGTCTCCTCGCCGATGAGCGCATCCTCGCGCACCTGAGCCAGATGCCACACGCGCGCGCTGGAGGCAACCTGCGCGCTGGGTGCAACGTCGGCGCTGGGCTCGATCATGGTATCCCCCTTATGTAGTCCCATCAGCACATTCCCACTGATCAGGCGTTGGCCGCCAGATAGCAACACTATAGGCGCGCGGACACTCCAATGTGCGACACTGGAGAAATGGAGCAGCGTACGGACGCGTGGGTCGTGATTCCCGCGTATAACGAGGCCCCCGTCATTGGGGGCGTCGTCACTGGCGTGCGCGCTGCGTTCCCCCACGTCCTTGTTGTGGACGACGCCTCGAGTGACGACACCGCCGCCATCGCTCGCTCCGCCGGGGCCTACACGGCGACCCATCCGCTCAACCTCGGCCAGGGAGCGGCCCTGCAGACCGGTTTCGAGGCGGCCCTGGCGCGCGGGGCCCGCTACGTCGTCACCTTCGACGCGGACGGCCAGCACGATCCGGCCGACGCCGCTGCGATGGTTGATCGCGCGCGCGAGGAGGACCTGGCTTTCGTCCTCGGCTCCCGTTTCCTCGATGGCGTGCCCTCGCAGGTCGGTTCCCTCAAACGCGCCATGCTGCGCCTCGGGGCCGCGGCGGCCCGCGCGCGCACCGGCATGACGCTCACCGACACGCACAACGGGCTGCGCGTCATTCGCGCCGACGCGCTCTCCCACGTGCACCTAACCCATGCGCGCATGGCACACGCCTCGCAGATCGTCTCGCAGTTGGCGGCCTCGGGCCTACGCGGCGCCGAGCATCCCGTGACGATCTCCTACACGGACTACTCGCGAGCCAAGGGCCAGCCCCTGCTCAACTCCGTCAACATCGTCGTCGACCTGGCGCTGGGGGGACGATGAGCACATACCTGGCTATCCGCGTCCTGCTGTTGGCCGCCCTGGGCGCAACCGCCTGGTGGCTGGTCCGCCCCGTCTCTTCTGCTTCCTCCCTCGCGTTGCGGCGCATCGGCATCGGCATGCTCGTCGCCGCCGCATTCGTCGCCATCTTGGTGCCCTCCCTGGCGAACCGGGCAGCTCACGCCATCGGTGTCGATCGGGGGGTCAACCTGATTGTCTACGGCCTCGTCGTCGCACTCATCGCGCAGATGGTAACCTCCTACCGGAGAGAGGCGCGCATGGAGGCTCGCATGGCTTTGCTCGCGCGGACGATTGCCCTCTCACGGGTGCTTTCCCCCGAGAACGTGCCGGATTCTCCCGGCGACTCAGTCCGGGATGGCGGCGCTCAGTTGGAAGTGGAACACGCCGCTTCCCGGCGACATTCCCCGACAAATACGTCCGATAACGATATGGTTACAAGTGATGAGTTACGTGAATCTGCGACCGATCCAGCACTCGGCTGTTAACTTCGGACGGTTTGGCCTCCTGCGCAGCACACTTGCCATTCTGATGGCAGGTGTCCTTTTCGTCACCTCGACAGCAGGGTTCCTCTACCTGCGCCTGAGCACCCAGTTCGCCAACCGCGTCGTCGACATCAACGCCTACGTGTCGGGCGATCAGAGCAAGGCGACCCCGGACTCCTTCGAGGGACGCGCCGTCAACATCCTCGTTGTCGGCACGGACTCGCGAAACGGTGCCTCCGGCGATATCGGAGCGGGTGACGAGGACGAGGTCCCCGGCCTGCGCAACGACTCGACGATGGTGATTCACGTCAGTGCAGACCGTTCGCGTGTCCAGGTCCTGTCCATTCCTCGCGACACCCTCGTCGATATTCCCGCGTGCAAGCAACGCGACGGATCCACCAGCGATCCGGTCGAAAACGAGATGTTCAACAACGCCATGTTCTATGGCGCCGACGGTGGCAACACCGACCTGGATATCGCCCCCGGTATCGCGTGCGTGAAGTCGACCGTCGAGAAGATGTCGAACATGACGATCGATGCGTTTATGGTCGTTAACTTCGCGGGCTTCATCAACATGATCGACGCTCTGGGCGGCATCTGGTTCAACATCCCCGAGCGCATCGACGACGAGTCCGCCCGTCTCTTCATCGACGCGGGTTGCTGGAAGCTGGACGGAACCCAGTCGCTGGCCTACATGCGCTCGCGCAAGGCCCAGGGCGACGGCTCCGACATTTCGCGTATCGGCCGCCAGCAGCAGCTGATTTCCGCGATGCTGCGCGAGCTCCAAGCCAAGGACTACGTGACGGACTCCGGCGCCCTCCTGACCTTCCTGCAGGCCGCGATCCAGGCCGTGAACGTGTCCCAGAACCTGGGTGACGCCAGCTCGGACACGTCCCTACTCCTCAACGTCTTGTCCAAGACAGACCGCGCGAACATGCAGTTCGTGACGCTGCCGGTGGTGGAGCCCGACTGGGATCCTAACCGCCGCGTGCCCTCGGAGCCGATGGCCGCGAACGTGTGGAACGCGCTCAAGAAGGACCAGGCCCTTCCCGTGGGCACGGCCTACACCGACGGTAACGGCGCGCAGCTGGTCGTCCCCGACCCGACGGCCGCCAAGGCCACCCCCTCGCCCACGCCCTCGGCGACGCCTTCCGTGGACCCGAGCGAGGACTCCGCTCAGAGCACGACGGATAACACCGCGCAGTCCGCTTCCGTTGAGAACAACGCGGCCAACGAGGCTGCCGCCCAGAAGAACGCCGCTATCTGCCCGCCGAAGGACAAATGAGCACTCCTCCCTCATTCCAACCCAACCCGAAACGACGCCGCCCCGGCTCCGATGACGTGCACGTCGTCGGACAGGAGGCTCCGTCCGGCGCGCCTGTTCCTCCCCCCGAGGCGATCGCTCCCCAGATGTGGAGAATTTCTGAGGACGGCGCCGACTCCTCGCGCCCGCTGATGCCGCCCACCCTGGATCAGCCCCAGCGCGATCCGTCGTCGTTGTTCCCGCGGCGCTCCGCGCCGGTCCCTCCGCCGTCTTTCGCCCCGGGGTCCGCGCCGCGTAAGTCCGTGCGTTCGCCTCGCTCACCCCAGGTCCCCGCTCCGTCGTCCTCGCCCGAGCGGACAAGCATCGCGCCGAGCCCGGACTCCGCCCGTGATCAGACGACGGTCGCGCCGGGTCCCGCTGCCTCCCTCGACGAGACCACGGTGGCTCCGAATCCCCCATCTTTCGCCCCCGGCTCTGCTCCCACCGCCGGTGGCCGCACCGGCGCGCCTCGCAGCTACGCGCCCGGTTCGGGTCAGCCCACCTCCGCAGCGCCGAGCTTTGCGCCCGGTTCGGGTCAGCCCACCTCCGCAGCGCCGAGCTTTGCGCCTGGTTCGGGTCAGCCCACCTCCGCAGCACCCAGCTTTGCGCCCGGTTCGGGCTCGAGCGGACATCAGGTCACTGTCAATAGGAGCGCGCCTAGCACACCACCGACGCGCGCGCCGCAGCCCTCCGCTCCCTCGACGGCCCCGCGGCCTCGCCGCAAGCGCCGTCGTCACCTGGTCCTCAAGACCCTGTCTCTCCTGCTGGTTCTCATCCTCGCATGGGGTGGCTTCCTCGTGTGGGACGCCAACTCGAACATCGGTCGCGTGAGCGCCCTGACGGGCAGCGCAGACACACCCGGCACCACGTACCTGCTGGCGGGTTCGGACTCGCGCGCGGACGGTGCGGTGCAGGACGGCTTTGAAGGCTCCGAGCGCGCCGACTCGATCATGCTGGTCAACGTCGCGCCTAACGGCCAGGCCGTCGCCCTGTCGATCCCCCGTGACACCTACGCGGAGATTCCCGGCGTGGGCTGGGACAAGATCAACGCCTCCTACGCGTACGGCGGCCCGCAGCTGCTGGTTGAGACCGTGGAGAAGCTGACGGGCCTGACCGTCGATCACTTCGTCCAGATCGGCATGGGCGCGGTACCCGACATGGTGGACGCGGTCGGCGGCGTGGAGCTGTGCTACGACCACGACGCGAACGACGAGTACTCTGGCCTGAACTGGACCGCCGGTTGCCATACGGTTGACGGCACGACCGCCCTGCAGTTCTCCCGCATGCGTTACCAGGACCCGGAGGGCGACATCGGCCGCACGAAGCGTCAGCGTCAGGTAATCTCCAAGGTGGTCTCCGCGGCGGCATCGCCCGCGACCCTGATTAATCCGGCCAGGACCCTGAACGTGGAGCGCGCAGGTTCCAAGTCCTTCACGGTCGATGAGGATTCGTCGATTTTCACGGTCGGTTCGCTCGTGCTCGCGCTGCGCAGCGCGTCCTCCGAGGAGCTGATGGGCGTGCCCCCGATTGAGTCCCTTGACTACACGACCAGCGCGGGCGCCTCGGCGGTCCTGCTGCGCGATGAGACTGCTCCCGACTTCTTCGAGAAGCTGCGCACCGGCAAGCTGACGTCCTCCGACCTCAACCAGGTCGGCTGAGCCCGCCCCTGCCTCGCGGGCAGGCGAGCACATAAGGATCCCGGCCTCGTTCCCTCACTGAAGGGACGAGGCCGGGGCTTTGTCAGGCGGAGAAAAGGCCGTCAGGCGCCGGGCACCGTGATGGGTCGCGGGCCCGCCTGCCAGCCTTCCCAGGCGGAGGTCAGGATCTCGTCGAGGCCGTTGTTGGCCTTCCAGCCCAGGTCGACGCCGATGGAGAGAGGATCACCGATGAGCTTGGGCGGGTCGCCAGCGCGGCGCTCGAGGACCTCGACGGGGAAGTCCCAGCCGATGACGCGGCGCAGGCCGTCGATGATCTCCTGGACGGAGGTGCCCAGGCCGGTGCCCACGTTGTACGTGTGGTGGTCGGGCTGGCGGCCTTCGGCCAGGACGTCGAGGGCGGCGATGTGGGCCTCGGCCAGGTCCATGACGTGGATGTAGTCGCGCACGCACGTGCCGTCGGGGGTGTCGTAGTCGGCGCCGAAGATCTTAGCGCTCTCCCCGCGCTCGAGGCGGTCGAGGACCATGGGGATCAGGTTCATGATGGCGGGGTCGGCCAGGTCGGTCCATCCGGCGCCAGCGACGTTGAAGTAGCGCAGGCCGATCCACTTCAGGTCCCAGGCACGCTCACAGTCGGCCATCATCCACTCGCCGATCAGCTTGGTCTCGCCGTAGGGGTTGATGGGGCGACCGGCCATGTCCTCGGTGACGATTTCGGCGTTGGGCATGCCGTAGACGGCGGCCGAGGACGAGAAGATCATCTGGTCGACACCGGCGTCCTCCATGGCGGCCAGGACGTTTGCCATGCCGCCGATGTTCTGCTGGTAGTACCAGGCGGGACGCTTGACGGACTCGCCGACCTGCTTGCGCGCGGAGAAGTGGATAACCGCGGTGACGTCCTCGTCCATCATGAGGTTGGACAGGGTCGATCGCGCTTCGTCCGTGGCGACGTCGAGGCGAACCAGGGGCGTATCCCCGACTCGGGCGGCGTTCGAGGTGGACAGGTCGTCGACGACGACGACGCGATCCCCGCGCTGACGCAGGAGGCGGACAACATGGGCGCCGATGTAGCCGGCGCCGCCACAAACGAGAATGCTCATGGGTTCAGGATACGACGGGCACAGCCCCCGCGCCCACCCGCGCGCAGCTTGTGGTTGGTTGTCAGTAGTCCTCGGCGACGCGATGGGCGAGGACAGCCCCCTTTGCGCTGGCCACGTCACGCAGGCTCTGCTGGAAGTCGCGCATGGAGGCGCGCAGGCCCTCCGCGCGCGCTCCCTCGCCCGCTCCGAGGATCCGTGCGGCGAGCAGGCCGGCGTTGCGGGCACCGGCGATCGAGACGGTCGCGACAGGCACGCCGGCGGGCATCTGGACGATGGAGTGCAAGGAGTCGACGCCGTCGAGGTGCTTGAGGGGAACGGGCACGCCGATAACGGGCAGCTCGGTGAGGGCGGCGAGCATGCCGGGCAGGTGGGCGGCCCCGCCCGCTCCGGCGATGATGACGCGCAGGCCGCGCTCCGAGGCGCTCCTGCCGTAGGCGACCATGTCCTCGGGCATGCGGTGGGCGGAGACGACGCCGACCTCGCAGGCGATGTCAAACTCGGTCAGGGCGGCGACGGCGGGTTCCATGGTCGGCCAGTCCGAGTCCGATCCCATGACGACGCCGACGAGTGGGGCGCGTCCAGTGGCCGTGAGCTGGATGTCGAGGTCGGTGGTCATGACGTGTCCTTTCGGGAGGTGGACGAGGCCGGGGCGGCCTGGCCGCTCGACCGCGCACGGTGGTGGGTTAGTCGGTGGCTGAAGAGCCCTTGAGGGCGTCGACGGCGGCGCGTGCGCGCGTCAGGGCAAGGCCGGGATCCTTGTCGACGACGGTGACGTGGCCGAGTTTGCGTCCCGGGCGCACGTCCTTGCCGTAGAGGTGGACCTTCGCTCCCGGCCCCCCGGCCGCAAACGCGTCGGCCAGGGCACGCGCGGGCTGGCTGTAGGCGGAACCCAGCAGGTTGACCATGACGGAGTAGGAGCCGGGGGCCTTCAGGTCGGTCGAGCCCAGCGGCAGGTCCAAGACGGCACGCAGGTGCTGCTCGAACTGGCTGGTGACGGCCCCATCGATGGTCCAGTGACCCGTGTTGTGGGGGCGCATGGCCAGCTCGTTGACGAGGACGCGCTCGTCCGTGCCCTCACCGACGACAAACATCTCGACGGCGAGCACGCCGGTGACGCCCAACTCGGCGGCGATGCGTTCGCCGATGCGGCGAGCCTCAGCGGCCGTCTCGGGGCGGATACCCACGGCGGGGGCCGTGACCTCGGCACACACGCCGCCCACCTGAACGGTGGAGGCTACGGGCCAGGATGCGATCTCGCCGGATGGCGTGCGGGCCAGCAGGGCCGCCACCTCGCCCGTGAAGGGCACCATGGCCTCGGCCAGGAGGGGGCCGCTTCCCCACCAGGACTCGACGTCTGCGGGGCTGTGGGCGACCGCGACGCCGTGGCCGTCGTAGCCGCCGCGCGGGGTCTTGACGATGAGGGGCCAGCCGATGACCGCCCCGAAGCGTTCCAGCTCGGCCGCGTCTGCCACGCGCGCCCACGCCGGGCAGGGAATTCCCATCTCGCTCAGGCGCGCACGCATCTCCAGCTTATCCTGGGCGTACAGGAGCGCACTGGCCGGGGGCTGGACGGACACGACGCGGCCCGCCTCTTCCATGGTCTGGGCGGGAATGTGCTCGTGTTCGAAGGTGAGGACGTCTGCGCCGTCAATGAGGGCGCTGACCGCGTCCAGGTCGGCGGGGATCCCGGCGGCTTTGTCAACGGTCACCTGTCCGGTGGACCCGTTCTCGGCCTCGACGAGAGCTCGCAGATTAATACCGAGCGCGATCGCGCTCTCCTGCATCATGCGTGCCAGCTGTCCGCCGCCAATGACGGCAACGGTGGGAGGAGTCAACATATCGCGTTCCACGCCTCCCAATCTACCCCGCTCTTAGAAGCGCCGCGACCGACGTCCCATGGAAATGAGCGGCCCCTCGGGCATGACGCGATCGGGGTCCAGCGAGGCCGGAATCGCGGCCACGGATACCGTGAAAACGGCAGGAGTATTGGACTTGAGCTCCAGTCGGCCGCCCATCGCCTGAGCCAGGTCGTGGGCCAGCGCCAGTCCGATGCCCGTCGAACCGTGTCCAGACACACCCTTTTCGAAAATGACGGGGGCCAGGGCCTCGTCGATGCCCTCCCCTTCGTCGCTGACCTCGATGACGACGCCGCGCTTGGAGGAGCCTGCGTGCGCCCACACGCGTGTGGTACCCCCGCCGTAGCGCAGGGAGTTCTCGATGAGGGTGGCCAGCACCTGTCCGAGTTTGCCAGCGTCGGCCAGGATCGGGCGCTCGGCCTCGTCGAGGAAGACGAGGGGCCGTCCCGCGGCCTCGAATTGGTCCTCCCACTCCTCGCGGGCGGTGTTAAAGACTTCGAGAATGTGGATGGCCTCGGTGGAGCCGCCACTCTCGCGCTTGGACACGTCCAGCAGCTCGGAGACGACGTTCGTCATGCGCTCGACCTGTTCGAGGCAGGTGCGAGCTTCTGCGCGCACCTCTTCCTCGGAGGAGATGAGTTCGATCTCCTCCAGTCGCATCGACAACGCGGTGAGCGGGGTGCGCAGCTGGTGGGAGGCATCGGCGGCCGCCTGGCGTTCCGCGGCCAGTCGTCCGGCCATACGCTCGCCGGTGCGCACAAGTTCCTCGGAGACCAGGTCGATCTCTTCGATGCCCGAGCGCTCCACGCGGGCGCGCACCCCTCCCGAGCCGATTTGCTCGGCCTGGGCGGCCAGATAGATGAGCGGAGCGGACAGGGAACGCGACAGGGAGCGTGCCATCAGCCAGCCGATCAGCATGGACCCGGCCATGCCAGCCCCAAACATGCCGCACGCCCACAGGATGCGAGTGGTCGCCACCGACGCCGATGAGGTCAGCTGCACGCTGACGCCGCTGGGGGACTCGGCGAACGCGGAGAGGATACGCCCGGTCGGCTGCGTCTCATTGGTGATGAGGTTTTCGCCGGGCACCATGATGCGGTAGCTGATCTGGTCACCGCCCTCGGCCTGTTCGGAGACGAGCGGAGCCACAGATTCCTTGTCGGTCCTCTCCCCCGCCGCCCTGCGCCGGTCGATGTTCTGCACGACGCGTTGAGCGGATACCTCGAGGCTGTTCTGCTCGGAGGTCCAGATGGCTACCGAGGCAAAAAACGCGCCGGGCACGCCCATGACGACGCACACGACGGCGACGACGGACACAATCATCCTCACCGCGCGTGCGCGCATGGCACCCCTCCTTTAGTGACGGATCAGCGCGCGCTCTCGAAGCGGAAGCCCATCCCGCGCACGGTCGTGATGTAGTGCGGGTCGGTGGCGTCGTCGCCGAGCTTGCGGCGCAGCCAGGACACGTGCATGTCGAGGGTCTTCGTCGAGCCGGTCGGATCGGAGCCCCACACCTCGCGCATGAGGGTGTCGCGTGCGACGACCGAGCCGGCCTCGCGCAGCAGGACGCGCAGCAGGTCAAACTCCTTGGCTGTCAGGCTCAGCTCGACGTCGCCGACGAAGGCGCGGTGGGCGGCGACGTCCATGCGGACGTCCTGGGCGCGCAGCTCGCCCTCGGCGGGCTCGGCGACCTGGCGGCGCAGGAGGGCGCGCACGCGGGCGAGGAGCTCGGCGAGGCGGAAGGGCTTGGTCACGTAGTCGTCGGCGCCCGCGTCCAGGCCGACGACCATGTCGACCTCGTCCGTGCGGGCAGTCAGGATCAGGATCGGCACGCGGTTGCCGGAGGCGCGGACCTCGCGGGCCACGTCCAGGCCGTCCATGTCGGGCAGGCCCAGGTCCAGAACAACCAGGTCGACGCCGCGAATGTCGGCGAGTGCTTCGGCGCCCGTGGCGTGCGCGCGCACGTCGTACCCTTCCCTGCCCAGAGCGCGGGTCAAGGGCTCGGAGATAGCCGGATCGTCTTCAACGAGGAGAACTGTAGTCACGCGCTCATCTTAGCAATTCCGAACCAAAACTTTCACCGTTCTTGACCAAATCGGCGTCCCGCCCGGACGCCGATATCAACGGTGTGAGACAGGTCGACTCAGGCCACGCGAGACGAGAGAAGGTAGGGTGACACCGGCCCAAAACCGCGCAAGTCTGCGGTCGGGAACTCCTCGAGGCGGTAGCCCTCACCACCCTTACCAGCGGCGATCGCAGCAGCCGTAGCGGGGTCGGTGAGGATCTTACCGACCGGCGCGATGTCCACGAGGCGAGACGCGAGATTGACGGTCGGACCGAAGACGTCGCCGGAGCGGGAAAACACGTCGCCACGAACGAAGGAGGCGCGCACGGGCAGCATCTCATCGTCGGCATTCAAGCGTTCGATCAGGGCGGTCGCCACGCGCAGGCCGGTCGGCAGATCATCGGCGATGTACAGGACCGCATCGCCGATCATCTTGACGACGCGCCCGCCCTCCTCGATGACCGCGGTCCGACTCTCTTCCTCGAAGCGCTCGATGAGGCCCACCAGGGAATCGCCGAGGATCGTGGAGGAGGAGGTGTAGGAGACCATGTCCACGAAACCGAGGCAGCGGTTGAGGGGGAAGCGACTATGACGCTCCTCGTGCCCGCGCTGAGAGACCTCACGGTCGAAACGCGACAGGGTCGCCTCGAGCTGACGACGCCAGGAGTAGACGAACATTTCCTGGAAGACGTCGATGTACTCGCGCATATGGTCGAGCACGTACATGCGGGCCGTCGTATCGTCCAGCATCAGGCGGCGCGACGAGTCCTCAACCAGGGCCTCGTACTGCCACAGGGCGAGACGGTCAGCCAGGTGAGAATTGGCGCGCAGGAGCGAGCGAGACGTAGCCGTGTCGATGGCCCCCGACTCGACGAGATCGTGCCACTTGTGCAGGACCTCAAGGTCGCGCTGGGAGAACATCTGCTCGTCCGGATCGGGAGCCTGGAAGCCCAGGGCGATCCAGAATTGCACGACGCGGTCGATCGGAGTGCCCGTCGCCTCTGCGAGGTCGCGGGCGGAGTAAGTGAGATGACCACCGAGCAGCTGAGGAACGTAGCTGGTTGCGGTGAGGTCATCGGGAGTTGCACGGAACGATGCCGCACGATCATCCATCGCGAATCCCTCCTCAAGTCAGGCTGACTCAACACCACATCAGCGAACAATCAGTATAGTAGATCACTTTTCAAGGTCACACTGGCACATGACCCCAGATACAGACAATTGTAGTAGACTAATCTGTTTTGCACCAGCCATTTGCACGTTTACCTGCAACAACCCGGTTTTTTGCACCAATTTTCAGCTTGACTGCGCCCCGTAGCTGCCATGGTCCACAATGAGCCTATGCGCCTCGTTCTTGCCTCCGCTTCCCCCGCCCGCCGAGCAACGCTCATCGCGGCGGGCATCACGCCACTCGTTCGAGTGTCCACCGTCAACGAGGACGCGGTCCTGGCCGCCCTTCCCGGGGGCCGCGCGTTCTCGGGCACCGCAACCACCCCCGCAGACGAAGTGAGCGCACTCGCTGCGGCCAAGTGCCTCGACGTGTGCGAGGCCCTGGCGCGCAACAGCCCCGACCTGCCCGACGGTGAGCCCGTCCTTGTCGTCGGCTGCGACTCCATGCTCGAAATCGGGGGCCAGATGCTCGGCAAGCCACACACCCCCGAAGTCGCCCGCGAGCGCATCGCGGCGATGCGGCGCACGACCGCGACCCTGTGGACCGGCCACTGCGCGGCGATCCTGGCCCCGGCCTCGTCCGCGCAGGACGGTGACACGCGCGTCGTCACTGCGTCCGTGACGCGCTCCGCGTCGACTCTCGTCCACTTCGGCGACATCTCGGATGCCGAGATTGAGGCCTACGTGGCCACGGGCGAGCCCTTGCACGTCGCAGGCTCCTTCACGGTCGATGGCCTGGGAGGCCCGTTTATCGAGGGAGTGACAGGCGATTATCACTCTGTTGTGGGCATCTCCTTGCCGCTGCTGCGTGCGATGGCCACGGAGCTGGGCGTGTTCTGGCCGGACCTGTGGGATGCGCCGCGCCCCTGAGTTTCACTTCTAAACGACCCGCGTCAGCCCCGTACTGTAGGGGCATGGACAACAGCACTGCATGGGGCGTCGGCCTCGCAACGATCACCCTGGATGGAACGACTCTCGACACGTGGTACCCCGCCCCGCACCTGGGCGAGCCCGGGAGCGACGAGGAGCTGGCGACCTCGCTGGCTCTCCTGGAGCGCGTGGACGATGCGCGCCGCGTGCGCACGGTCGTCACGACGACGACGATTGACCTGACGCAGGCCCCCGCCTCCACGGAGGACGCCTACCTGCGTCTGCACCTGCTCTCCCACCGCCTGGTGGCGCCCAACACGATCAACCTGGACGGCATCTTCGCGGTGCTGCCCAACGTCGTGTGGACCGATGCGGGCCCGTGCGCGGTCGCCGATTTCGAAGCCACCCGCCTGCGCCTGCGCGCCCGCGACGGCCACCCCGTCACCGTGCAGGGCGTCGACAAGTTCCCGCCGATGGTCAACTACGTGCTGCCGTCGGGTGTCCGTATCGCCGACGGCACGCGCGTGCGCCTGGGCGCCTACCTCTCCGAGGGCACGACCGTCATGCATGCCGGTTTCGTCAACTTCAACGCGGGGACGCTCGGCCGCTCGATGGTCGAGGGCCGCGTCTCGCAGGGCGTCGTCATCGGCGACGGCTCGGACGTGGGCGGTGGCGCCTCCACGATGGGCACCCTGTCGGGCGGCGGGAAGCAGCGCGTGCGCCTGGGCGAGCGCTGCCTGCTGGGCGCGAACTCGGGCCTGGGTATCGCGCTGGGCGACGACTGCGTCGTCGAGGCGGGCCTGTACGTGACCGCGGGCGCGAAGGTGACGCTCATCGATTCCTCTGGTGAGGCCGAGCCGCGCACGATTGCCGCGCGCGACCTGTCGGGCGCGTCGAACATCCTGTTCCGCCGCAACTCCCAGACCGGCCGCATCGAGGCCATCGCCCGCGCGGGCGTGGTGGGCATCGAGCTCAACGACGCACTGCACGCGTCGAACTGACGTCGGCAATCGTCACGAGGCCGGGGCGCGCACTGCGTCCCGGCCTCGCGCCGTTGGTGGCTCGTTAGCGGGCGGACCAAGCCTCGCGGATGCGGCTGGCGGCCGCCTGAATGCGCTCGTCGGTGGCGGTCAGGGCCACGCGGACGCGCCCGTGGGCTGCCGTGCCGTAGAAGTCGCCGGGGGCCACGAGGATGCCGAGCTCAGCCAGGCGGTTGACAAGCGCCCACGAGTCGGTCGGGTTGGCGGGGTCGGCGACCCACAGGTACAGGCCGGCGGCACTGTCGGGGTCGACGTCGAGGCCGGCGTCAGTCAGCGCCTCGAGGAGGAGGGCGCGACGCACGGCGTAGACGCTACGCTGGCGCTCGACGTGCTCCGTGTCATTGAGAGCGACGGCCATCGCGTGCTGGACGGGGGCGGGCACCATGAGTCCAGAGTGCTTGCGCACGCTGACGATCGGGGCAACCAGTGCGGGATCGCCGTAGATGAGAGCACCGCGGTAGCCCGCGAGATTCGACTGCTTAGACAGCGAGTACAGGACGAGGAGAGAGCTCGCGTCGCCCTCGCACACGTCCGTATCGAGCAGGGAGGGCACACCCTCACTCACGTAGGGCTCCGACCAGGGCAGGGCGGCGTAGCACTCGTCGGAGACGACGACGGCGCCGTGGGAGCGCGCCCAGGCGACGACGGCGCGCAGCTCGTCTGTGCTCATGACGTGCCCGTCGGGGTTGCCCGGCGAGTTCAGGTAGACGAGGGCGGCATCCGGCCAGCTGCTCGGATCCGTCGGGTCGACGGCGACGGGGGTGGCCCCGGCCAGGCGGGCGCCGATGTCGTAGGTCGGGTAGGCGACCTCGGGGACCAGGACGGTGTCGCCGGGGCGCACGCCGAGCAGGAAGGGGATCCACGCGACGGCTTCTTTGGAGCCGATCGTGGGGATGACGCCGTTCATGCCCACGTCCACCATGCCCCGGCGCTTGCCCCAGGCCACGATGGCCTCGCGCACCTCGGTGGTGCCAATCACCGTCGGGTACCCGTGCGCATTGGACGCATCCGCCAGGGCCTCGCGGATGAACGCGGGGGTATCGTCGACGGGCGTGCCGACGCTCAGATCGCAGATTCCCCCGGGATGTGCAGCTGCGCGCTCTTTCGCGGGCGCGAGCTGATCCCAGGGGAATTCGGGCAGGTCAAGGGGGCGGGGCAGGTGAAGATTCATGCCCCTACCCTATCGACTGTCAGAGGTTTTCGGCCTTCCATTCCTCATTCTGAGGCGGCAGGGCGGCGATCATCGGGTCGTCGTAGTCCTGGACGCCGGTCTTCTGGGCGCCGCCGGGGCTGCCCAGCTCGTTGAAGAAGTCGACGTTGGCGCGCAGGTAGTCCGACCACTCCTCGGGCAGGTCGTCCTCGTAGAAGATGGCCTCGGTGGGGCACACGGGTTCGCAGGCGCCACAGTCCACGCACTCCTCGGGGTGGATGTACAGCGAGCGCTCCCCCTCGTAGATGCAGTCGACGGGGCACTCGTCCACGCACGCGCGATCCTTGACGTCCACGCAGGGCTGCGCGATGACGTAGGTCATGAGACGTTCCTCCTGGTCAGTTCTAAAGACTCGTTAGTATCTATTATTCACGTATGAGCAGCCCCGAGTCACCCACCGCCCACGGTCCCGCAGAAAACGGCGCTATGCCGCCGATCGACCAGCGGGGACCCGATGGGGCGCACGAGCAAATTTCCACACGCGCACCTCGCGCAATTCCCGACCTGCCGTGGATGCGCTTTGAGGTCGGTCAGAGAATCGTGATCCGGTATCGCCTGAGCGACGGGCTGCACGACGCCCTGGGAGAGGCGCTCGAGGTGGCACCCACGCACGTCACCGTGGCGACGAGGCGGGGGCCGGTTCGCGTGGATGCCCGCACGATGGTGACGGGTAAGCGGGTGCCTCCCCCGCCGTCCCTGTAGCGGGCGGCGGGGCGTCCCCCGTCGGTTCAGCGGTTGGCGCGGCGCTCGCGAGCGGCGATCTTGAAGCGTTCCTGGGCATCCAGGACGACCTTGCGCACGCGCACGGCCTCCGGGGTGACCTCGACGCACTCGTCGTTGGCCGCAAACTCGAGGGATTCTTCGAGGGTGAGCTTGCGCGAGGGGGTCAGCGACTCGTACACGTCGGCGGTGGCGCTGCGCGTGTTGGTCTGCTTCTTCTCGCGGCAGATGTTCACGTCCATGTCCTCGCCGCGCGGGTTTTCGCCCACGACCTGGCCCTCGTAGACCTCGGAGGAGGGCTCGACGATGAAGGAGCCGCGCTCCTGCAGGTTCGTCATGGCGTAGGGGGTGGCCTGGCCTGCGCGGTCGGCGACGAGGGAGCCGGTGAGGCGCTGCTCGATGGTGCCCTGCCAGGGGGCGTAGCCCTCGGAGATGGACGAGGCGATGCCGGTGCCGCGCGTTTCGGTGAGGAAGCGCGTGCGGAAGCCGATGAGGCCGCGGGCGGGGACGACGAACTCCAGGCGGATCCAGCCCGAGCCGTGGTTCGCCATGGTCTCCATGCGGCCCTTACGGGCGGCCATGAGCTGCGTGATGGCACCGAGGTACTCTTCGGGGATGTCGATCGTCATGCGCTCCATCGGCTCGCTGAGGACGCCGTCGATCTCCTTGGTGACGACCTGCGGCTTGCCGACGGTGAGCTCGAAGCCCTCGCGGCGCATCTGCTCCACGAGGATCGCCAGGGCGAGTTCGCCACGGCCCTGGACCTCCCAGGCGTCGGGACGCTCGGTGGGCAGGACCTTCAGGGACACGTTGCCGATGAGTTCGCGGTCAAGGCGGTCCTTGACCTGGCGGGCGGTGACCTTGGCGCCCTTGACGCGACCGGCCATCGGCGAGGTGTTGATGCCGATGGTCATGGAGATGGCCGGGTCGTCGACGGTGATGAGCGGGAGGGGGCGCGGATCCTCGAGGTCGACGAGGGACTCGCCGATCATGATGTCCTCGATGCCGGCGACGGCGACGATGTCGCCGGGGGCGGCGGAGTCGGTGGACACGCGCTCGAGGCCTTCGGTGGCCAGCAGCTCGGAGATGTGCACGCGCTGGATGGTGCCGTCGTGGCGGGCAAGTCCCACGTCGGCGCCCTTCTTCAGGGTGCCGTTGTGGATGCGCAGCAGAGCCAGACGGCCCAGGAACGGCGAGGCGTCCAGGTTGGTGACGTGGGCCTGCAGCGGCATGTCCTCGTCGAAGCTGGGGCCGGGGATGCGGTTCAGGATGGTCTCGAAGAGGGGCTCGAGGTCCTCGGTGGGCAGCTGGCCGTCGCCGGGGTTGTCCAGGGAGCACTTGCCGGCCTTGGCCGAGGCGTAGACGACGGGGACGTCCATGAGGGAGTCCACGTCGATGTCGATGCCCTCGTTCATGAGGTCTTCACCCAGGGAGAGCAGCAGGTCGGTCGTCTCGGAGACGACCTCGTCGATACGCGAGTCGGGGCGGTCAACCTTGTTGACGACGACGATAACGGGCAGGTGGGCCTGGAGGGCCTTGCGCAGCACGAAGCGGGTCTGAGGGAGCGGGCCCTCGGAGGCGTCAACCATGAGGACGACGCCGTCAACCATCGACAGGCCTCGCTCGACCTCGCCGCCGAAGTCGGCGTGACCGGGGGTGTCAATGACGTTAATGGTGACGCCGTCCTGAAGGCCCAGGTCCTGAGCGGCGGGGCCGGTGTAGTGGACGGCGGTGTTCTTGGCGAGAATGGTGATGCCCTTTTCTCGCTCGAGATCGCCGGAGTCCATGACGCGCTCGCCGGTCTTTTCGACCGTGTCGCGCTCGGAGAACGCTCCGGACTGCCAGAGCATTGCGTCAACCAGCGTGGTCTTTCCGTGATCGACGTGCGCGACGATCGCGACGTTTCGCAGGTCGGGACGCGTGGACATATCTGGACTCCTCAAATGTGGACACCTATTATTGCGTGTGATGGGGCACAGAAGCCCCTTGGACATTCGGCCGACTGACCGATTCCACGCACATACCTCTCCAGAATATCGGCATACGGAGGGCCAATGCGCACGCCACCCTGCGACATCCACCACGTCATCTACCCACCCACCTGGACCATTCGGTCTATTTGCTGCAAAACTATCCATGCACTTCACTGATCACTATGAGCGATATCGCCACCCTCTCAGCAACCGTTCCCTCCTCCTCAACGCAGATCACCCCCTTCGGTGCCCACCTCCTGTCGTGGCGCCCAACGGATGAAGAGGACGTCCTGTGGCTGTCCTCGCGCGCCGTCTTAGACGGCACGAAGGCGATCCGCGGCGGCGTTCCCCTGTGCTTGCCCTGGTTTGGCAGCCCCGAGGACTCCCCGTCGCGTCCCGGTCCGGGAGCCGGCGCCCACGGCTTTGCACGCACCTCGACGTGGACGCTCCTGGCCTCCACGCAACCCGCGAACGACGCCCCGGCCTCGTTCTCTTTCGAGCTGCACCACACGGGCGAGACCTCCGCGCTCTACCCTCATTCCTTCTGCGCGCGCCTGGACGTCCTTGCGGGTTCCGAGCTGAACATGACCCTGACCCTGACGAACGAGGACGACCACCCCTTCGCGATCGAGGCCGCCATGCACACCTACCTGCGGGTCGGCGACGTCAAGGACGTGACGGTTGAGGGCCTGGACGGCGAGCGCTACTTCGATAAAGTCCGAGGCCGCTACTCCACGCAGTGCGGGGACCTGAGCTTCGTGGGATTCACGGACCGCGTGTACACAACGACCCAGCAGGTTCAGGTGATCGATCCGAAGCTTGATCGGCGCATCATCGTCGACAAGAACGGCTCGGGTTCGACGATCGTGTGGAATCCCTGGTCGGCCGGGGCGGCTGGCATGAGCGACGTGGGCGAAGGCGAATGGCAGAACTTCGTGTGCGTCGAGACCGCCGCAGTGCGCGAGCGTGCGCTGACGCTGTGGCCGGGCCACCCCCACATCATGACGCAGACCCTTGCCGTGGAGACGATCAACTGAGGCGGGCGCGGGTAGGATTGATGGCAGCTCCGACCAGAAAGGCCCCCATGGCTCTCACCTCAGCGATCGCGTCCGCGTACCTGTCTCTTTCCCGGTGGAAGCTGTCCACGCAGCCCCTGCCGGACAAGGTCATCGTCATCGGCGCCCCGCACACGTCGAATTGGGACGGTGTCTTCATGGCGATTTCCATGTGGAAGTCCGGGCGCACGTTCTCCTTCCTGGTGAAGGATTCCGTCGTCAAGGCCCCGGTGCTGG
This sequence comes from Pauljensenia sp. 20925_1_34, assembly GCF_041432775.1. Classification (NCBI taxonomy): domain Bacteria; kingdom Bacillati; phylum Actinomycetota; class Actinomycetes; order Actinomycetales; family Actinomycetaceae; genus Pauljensenia; species Pauljensenia sp. 20925_1_34. The sequence continues at coordinate 74,106 of NZ_JAPWAG010000011.1, forward strand.
GTTGGTTCGTCAAGAAGATCGGCGCGGTTCCCGTGGAGCGCAGCGCCGCGCACGGCCTGGTCGAGCAGGTCGTGCAGCGTATCCGCGAGTCCGACTCCTTTACCCTGTGCATTACTCCGAAGGGCACGCGCTCGCCGCGTGAGTTCTGGAAGTCCGGCTTTTACCGCATTGCCATGGAGGCGGACGTCCCGATTCAGCTGGGCTTCATCGACCGCAACACCCGCACGTTCGGCTGGGGTCCGACGTATCGTCTGACGGGCGACGTGCGCGCCGACATGGACGTGATCCGCGCGTTTTACGCGGACAAGGTGGGCGTCAAGCCCTCCAAGACGTCGGTTCCTCGCCTACGCGCCGAGGACGAGGCCGCGTGAGGTTCGCCCGCATCCTGTCCTGCGCGGTGGGCACGGTCGCGCTGTGCGCGCTCGGGGCGCCCGCCTTCGCGGATGAGGCGACCCCGATCCACCTTGTGGAGGTCTACGACGTCACGCCGGGCGTCAGCGCGACACACGAGGTGACGCTGTCGACGAGCCAGCCGTTGCTCGGCGAGCAGTGCCAGTCGATGGGCACGGGTGCGCGCGCATCCTCCACCGTGTCGGTTGACGTCGATGGCGTGGCGGGGTGCCGCTTCACGTGGGTGCTGGAGGATGCCGGCGCCGAGATCGTGACGGTCGACGATGGCGGCGTGTTCCATTTTCATTCTGTTTCCGCCTCCCTGTTGGAGGGTTTTTCTTCCCCGGAGGCGGTTGCCACGATCGAGTCCGTGACGCTGGTGGCTCACGCCTCCGAGATTGTGGAGGCCTCCCACGGCGGCGTCATCTCCTCCGCGGGCGCGTCCACGCGGACGGACGCGTCCACGGTGACGTGGACGAATGTGCGCGATGACGTCAGTGCGGTGGGCACGGTCAGCCCGGACGCGGCGGATCTGGCCGCTTCTCCTTCCCCCTCGCCCACTGCTCCGGTGTCCACTACCGCTTCTTCGCAACGAGGCGGGGGTTCCTCGCGCTCGTCTCTGGCCATGATTGCGGGGATCACCGGCGCGGTCCTCGCCCTCGCCCTTGTCGGTGCACTCGTGCGCTGGTCCGCCAGGTCTCGCCGCGCCGCGGCCGACGCGCAATTCGAGCATGACGCGGCAATGCGCGCCGCCCAGCGCCAGCTGGCCATGGGAGCCGACGAGGCCTCGGCCCCCTACGCCGCCCCCGTTCCCATCTCGGACCGGCCGGCCCCGGAGCCTCCCCCTGCCGCTGCGCCCCCGGCGCCGCAGGCCGTTTCTCCCTCGGACGTGCCCCCGACACCGGACCACTCCCCCGTCGACGCGCCCCCGGCGCCGAGGGTCGATCAGCGCTTCGCGCCGCCTCCCCCGGCCCCCTGATGAGGTGCGCGCTCGGCGCACGGCGGCCCCGGCCTCGTCCCTTCGAGGCTGGGGCCGTGCTGCTACCCGATGTGGAAGTAACGCTCGACGAGCTCTTCGACTGAGACGCGCGAGTCGGCCAGGTCGTCGCGCAGGTGCATATCGCCCAGGTCCACCAGGCGCCCGGCCCACGAGTCGATGAGACCGGCCGGGAAGACGCCGCCCTCCTCGTAATCGTCGCGCTGGGCGAGCAGGCGACCGGCGGCCTCGAAGCAGGAGGAGGGAAGCTGGTCAAGCCCCGGGGTCTGCGAGGCGTCGCCGTCAACTTTGCGCGCACGCGCGAACTGCGCCATGCCCGGGCGCGTCAGACCGATGCGCGCGGCCACCGTAATACCGGCAAGGAGCAGGTGGATGGCAGCCGAGCCATCTGGACTGCGCAGCTCGATGGTCTGGGAATCATTGGGCAGGTTCGCGATGGGAGGCTCCCCCGGGTTCGCGTCGCGGAACATCGAGTCGTCGATGTTCTGCCATCCGAGGGGCACGCGCACGAGGACCGAGCGGTTGCGATCGCCCCAGCAGATCGCGGTCGGTGCCTCCTGGTGGGGCACGAGGCGCAGGAACGACGTGGGCACGGTGTTACCGAAGGCGGTCAGCGAGGCCGCGTGGGAGAGGTAGCCTCCGATGACCTTGAGCGCGTCCTCGGTCAGGCCGGATCCGGTGGAGAACTGGTTAACCCCATCCTTGACGAGGCGGGTGTGGAAGTGCATGCCGGAACCGGCTTGTCCCACCGCGATCTTGGGCGAGAAAGACACCTCGATTCCATAGGAGTGGGCGACCTTGCGCAGCACCCACTTGGCCAGCACCATCTGATCGGCCGCGTCGCACACGTCCACGGGCAAGAATTCGATTTCCTGCTGGATCATCTGACGCCCGTCCGCAACGAAGTTACCGACCTCCGAGTGGGCATACTTGACGGCGCAGCCCATGCTCACCAGGTGTGCCAGGGTCTCCGTTCGCACGTCCTCCCACTTCGAGAAGGGGCCGGACTCGTGGTAGCCGCGCTGCGGTTCGACGCGGAAGAGGGTGTCCTCCGGCGAGAACAGGTAGTATTCGAGCTCGCCGAGCGCCTCCAGGGTGGCACCCGTCTGCGCCTGGAGGGCGCGCTGGGCCTTGCGCAGGATCTCCTGCGGTGCCGAGGCGAGGGGCGCGCCGCTCACGTCGTAGAAGCCACACAGGAACTCCACCGTGGGCAGCACCGAAAAGGGGCTCAGGAAGGCTGTCGACAGGCGAGGGACCACGTAGAGGTCCGAGGAGGTCGCCTCGACGAAGCTGAACAGGGAGGATCCGTCGACGCGTTCGCCGAGCGTGAGGACACGATCGAGGTGCGCTTTGGACTGAATCGCAAAATTGAGGGTTTTGAGGCGCCCATCCCCACCGACGTAGCGAAGGTTCACCATCGAGATCCGATTGTCTTCGATATAGCCGATGATGTCAGCCTTCGTGAACTCCTTGGCAGGCTTTCCGAGCGCCTGAACGAGGGGGTTCGGGTTGAGGGAGACGGTGTCGGTCGAAAGCATCTCACACTCCTCATTGAGAATGACTTGTTTCACATGATTATGTCACACATGGCCCACACTCAACAGTTCTGACCCCGCCTCCCTCGAATTCGTCGAGGCCGCGTTCCACCGCGCGTGCAAGCTATTCCCCTCATCGAAGGCGAGAGAGCCGAGCGCGGCCACACCGTCCCCTACTGGCGTGCGCATCGGGCATGAGTAAGGGCCGCGTACCAATACGGCACGCGGCCCTGTGCCCCCTAGCGGGGCGAGGTTCGGAGCAGGCGGTGAACCCACCCCACTAGGTCCTTATGACCGAGGGGTCCAGAGTTTCAGGCGCTCAGCGAGCTCACGGGCTCGAGTATCCAAGCGCTCAGCTTCTAGCGCATCCCCACTTTTGATCGCACGCCAGTACTCAACTTTTGTGCGCAAGAACTCACGTCGCAGCTCGATAATCTGCGCCTCCTCCTGGAGGCGCGCATCCTGCTGCTCAAGAAGGGAAATGAATTCGGAAATATCCCGATCGCCACCCAACCCCGAGCGCACGAACTCGCGCATATCAGCAATAGCCATACCAGAGGCGGAGAGGCACGCGACCGACGTCAGCAACTCCAGGTCACCCTCCGTGTAGATACGGTGGCCACTGGAAGGATCGCGAGCGATGGCAGGGATGACGCCAACTTCCTCGTAATAGCGCAGCGTGGAGGGGGGTAGGCCAACAAGCGCCGCTACCTCTTTAATAGAGTACGTGCGCCCGGAGCCTGTTCCTGCCATGACTTCACCCTAAAAGACCTCAAGTCCTTGAAGTCAAACGGAACCAGGGGACGTGCATCACGCGCCGCGACCTGCGCAAAGAGATCATGCGCGACCGCCCGACGAGGGCTCAGGCAGCAGCGGCGATACTGACTAACCTTCGCTCACTCAGAGCAGCTTCGCTTCCTTCTGAAAGGCCCAGATCGGACAGGTCTGCCCCCTCAGAGACGTGCTCCCACGATCCAGGAGCTCGCACCCGCCATTCAAATAGAAACGCGCGTTGGATTCCGTCGATGTCACGAACCCATACGCGCGCCCGCCTCTCTTTGCCACAAAGTCGGGAAGCACCTTGGCGACAAGCCAACGCCCCACGCCCCGACCCCGCATGCGCCGGTCGACCGAGAGGATCTCGAGATACCAGTCGAAGTCACCCGCATCGAGGGCGTACTGATCGCCAAGGTCGGCCGCATCCGAAAAGTCCATGAGCAGCCGAGGAGTCCCGTAGCGGAAGAGCTGATAACCGCCAGCAAAGAAGTTAGGCCAGAAGCCGATCGGCCGATCATGCATGAGCGCGACGCCAACGACGTCCCCTTCATGCTCGACAACGAGGGCATTCCTGTACTCCACGTAGGCTTTCGCCATCATGCGATTGAGCAGGCTCAGACATTGCGGGTAATGCTCCGCGCGGTAGAGATGGGGTTGAAGCATCACATGGAAGGGATAATCCAAGAACCCTTCCGTGATAATGCGTGTCATTTCTGGGATATCTGCGTTTGTCGCAGGTCGACACTTCACAGCGCCCCTCCTCGATCGTACGTCATAACACCTCGCAGCTGGATCGAAAACCTGACTGTAGGTAGACACTCGTCATCCTACGCGAAAGAGCCCCCGCGCACCTTGTCAGTTAACCCCTCCAGCCTTTGACAGACGCCATTCATTCCTTTGACATTCGGTCAGATAATCTCGGCGCACTGTTTCCTCGTTGCTTTGAGCGCTCGAACAGACGATAATCGAGTGACCAATCGTCAGGAGGATTGCATGCGACTTTTCCGCACCCTGTGCGCAACGCTGGGGGCCCTGTTCATTGTGTCGGCCCCGACTGTCGGGACCTACGCGGCCGCGCCCCTATCTGTTCCATCCGACCTGGCGAACAGCGCGAATGGCCTCACAACGCTGTCGGCGGCGGCCGCGGACGCGTCGGATTCTTCCCCGTCTCTCGCCTTGCTCATCGCGCTGATCGTCGGCATCATCGCCGTCGTCGTGACGATTGTCGTCCTCATTTACGTCAAGCGCTCAAAGCGCGCCCACAAGTCGCAGGATTCCGCCGTTCTGCCCGCACCCACGACGCCGCCTGTTCAGGTTTTCACTCCCGAGGCCTCAGCGTCTCCCGCCCCGGCCTCGTCGGACGCGCCCGCGCAATCCCCGTCCGCGGACCTGACCCCGCGCGAGACCGGTTTCGTGTGGCAGCCTCAGGCAGGCCCGGTGCCGACCCAGCAGAGCGCCCCTCAGGCGCCGCCGCAGAGCGCACCGAAGCAGGCGCAGAAGAAGCGCTTCGGCTTCGGTCGTCGCGCGTCGGCCTCTCAGGGCCAGCCCGCGCAGCCCGCCGGCGCCCCAGACCAGTCGGTGACGACACTCATGAGCATGTTCTCGGATAACCCGGGATTGCCTGCTCCCCAGGGCCAGCCGCACGTGGCACCCCAGCCCGGGTTCGCTGAGTCCGGCGCGCTCGGAGGTGCGGCCGCCACGCACGCGCAGGCCGATGTGCCCATGCAGGGGGACCGGACCGAGCTCCTGACGACCTTCGGCGACGAAAACTCCCCCGCGGACAAGACGCAAATCCTGGAGACTTTCGAGGACCGGGGCCTGCCCGAAGACAAGACCCAGCTGCTGGAGACCGTTGAGCAGGGAGACCTGCCCGGCGACAAGACCGAGTTTTTGACGGTGTTTCCTGACGAGGCCGTGGCGCGGCCCTCCGCCGAGCGCGGCGCGGACGCATCGTTCCCGGCCGTCACTGATTCCTGGCCGCAGGACGGTGCGGTCGAGACGCCCGAGGCGCCTGCTGCCGACGCGCCCAAAGACCCGGGCATGCTCACCGTCAAGCTCCCCCGCTTCAAGCCCGAGGC
>NZ_JAPWAG010000012.1:0-64985 GCF_041432775.1 Pauljensenia sp. 20925_1_34
GTTGGTTCAGTGATGGCGGGGGGCCGCGCCCTTGATGGGTGCGGCCCCCCGCTTGTTGGTGTGTTAGCTTGTTCGGCGCCGCGCCCAGGTGATTCCCACCGCCGCGGCCAGGAGGAGGAGCGCGGCACCCGCACCCACGGCGATGACGAGGCCGCGCGAAGAAGCAGGCGAAGACTCGGAAGCGGCGTCCGCGCTGGCGCCCGAGGCTGGCTCCTCGGCCTGCGAGGGCGTGGGTGTGATGGTGAAGGGATTGACCGGTGCGGGCATGTCGATGAACGGCCCGACCGTTCCCTTATTCAGGGAGAAAAACGCCTCTTCGACATCGCCTTCGAGGAGGGGCTCATCGCTGGTGGGGATGGTCGCACCTTCTTCGGGAGTCCAGTCACAGTAGGACAAGTGGCTCACGGACAACATGTCATCCAGGTGCTCGTGAGAGGGGTTGGCGTTGCAGTGGGCGTTGTTGATCGACGTGAACCTGACTTCGAGTTCTTTGATGGTGGCGTTTTCGAAGGAGGCGAAGATCTGGTTGAGGTAGACCATGGGCGCGCGTACCTGCAGGTGGCCGGATTCATCGAGGGAATAAAACGCGTGGCGCGCCTCCCCAAGATAGTAGGCTTCGATGTCGCAATTGCCGCCCACGTGACTGACCTTGACAAAGTAGCCTTCTGCTGAGCCTGACCAGAAGGTGTTGGCGATACTTTGACATTCCTCCCGGGTGATCTTCTCGGGCGAATCGAATGTGTGAGTGAAAGCGATGCTGATGCGCATGGCCCACTCTCGAGTATCCTCACTAGTTTCGACAAGTAGCTGTTCGACAACGACTCTGGCAACAATGCCGTGGTTAGGCAGCAGGGGCGTTTCGGGTGCTGTAGTCACTGGAACACTTGGTGTCGGCACAGGCGTGCCGACTGCATGAGTCGGCGCGCACACGCCCGCCACACACGCGCCAACCACAACCACACACGCCACCCACCGGGCCACACGGGCCTTCAATATCGCTGCCATTGCAGTCCTTCCTGAGTGCCGAGGCAGAGCGTTCATCTGAGCCAACTTAGTAGTGGTACTTGTTCAGTTGAACGTAGAAGGCACTGCGTTCCGGGTCATAGTTGTCGAATACTGCGAGACGCTCTGGGGAGATGTACACGGACTGGATTTTCTCCTCCTTAACCGTCTTCATGAGATTCTCCTCAGCCGTTTCGTCACCACTCTCGAGCGCCTTGATCGCAGAGTTGACGGCTGCAGCGAAGTTGCGCGCGTTTGTCGCCATACCCCTGAGCGCGGAGGCCTCCTGAGTCAGGTATCGGGCGTACGCCGTGCTGAAAGCCGCGGGACCGCTCTCAACGCCCCACTTGCCCTCGTTCTGCAACCCGATATTTTGCTCCAGTTTGTCAGCAGCCCGCTCAAAACGGATCGCCAAGCCGTCGTCTTTATCGGTCAGAAGGGTGACCCAGCTCTTCCACTTGTAGTAGTTGACTTCCATGTTCGCAGGAACATTCTCGGCACCCATGACGACTCCTCATTGACAGGCATGATCGTGATGGTTCGAGCCTACCAGATGACAGGAAATGACAGAAGAGGCTTTCACAGCGCCACGCTAGCGCCGCTGGCGCAGGTCCACAACGGAAATGAGGCGTTCACCCAGCAGCAGCTGACTGTTCATGGGAAGCTCGATGGGCTGGCCGGGAACCAGGGTGTGGGTCTGCCCGTTGGGGGAACGGGCGCGCGTCCCGTTCGCCGAGTTAAGGTCTTCGATCGTAATGCCGCCCTCGGAGGGGGCGATGCGCACGTGCGTACGCGAAAGCGAGCGCGTCTGATCCTCCACGGGGATCGGGGAGTCCGTGGCGCGCTGCGGCGAGGGCGCGCGGCCGAGCACGATCGTGCGGTTGACGGGGATTGACTGGCCCGTGTCGAGCAGGAGTGCGGCGTAGGACGCGCTCGCCGGCGCCGAGGCCGTGGTGCTGTTGGTCGCTGTGGCAGCAGGTTTCGGTGCGGTCGTGGGGAGAGCGGGCGCGGGGACAGCGGGCTCCGGCGGGCGAGGGGCTTCGACCTCGGCGGGAGGCGCCCCGGCGCTCGCCTCTCGAGCGAGGGGTTGCGGCATGGGTGCGGAGAAGCGCGCGGTCGGTGCCGGGGGTGCAACGGGAGCCTTCGGGGCCTGCATCTCCTGAACCGGCGTCGGCGTGGGTATCGGTGCCCCGATGGGAGCCTTCGGGGTGTGCGTCTCGCGAGCCCACGCAGGCGTCGGTGCCGGTGCCGTGGCTGGTGCCTCGGGCATCGCCTCCTCCTGGACGGGCGCCGCGGCAGGCACCTCCTGGACGGGGGCGGGAATCTGCGGGCCGGGCACGTACGGCACTGACGAGGCCGGGGCCGGGGCAGGCCACGCGCGTGAGCTCGCCGGGGCGCTGGGCTTGGGCAGTTCAACGCTGGGCTTGGGCAGCTCGGCGCTGGGCTTGGGCAGTTTAACGCTGGGCTGGGCGCTTGCCGGTGACTCGCTGGAGTGGCTGATCGGTGCCGAGGGAATGTCGGTCACGGAGGAGAAACTCGTATGGCCCTCGGCGATGCCTGCACCCGCCTTGCCGTAGGGGCTGGACGACGCCACGGCCTCGTCGATTGTGTCCTCCGGTACGAAGGTCACGCACTGAAGTGAGAACAGTTTCGCCATCCACGACCCGCGTTGGCCTCCCAGAAGAACGAAGATGACGGGCAGGGGCGGGATCAGCGAGGACAGAGCCGTCAGGAGGACATACCCCGCGGACACCATCAGCGAGGGGGACAATTGCGACGAACCAGCGCGCACCAGCGCGCAACGCGCCAGGAAGGCGCCCACCGAACGACCATGCAGTGCGATCAGGATGGCCTGGAGGGCAACGTATTCGACGATGGTCGTCACGATGACGGCAACGTTGCCGTGTGACAGGGCCGAGGCGACGGCACCGAACAGCGCAGCGCCGACGATATCGATGAGGAGCGCAGCAACGCGCTTGCCGGGGGATGCGGGGACGGCAACGAGGTCGGGTGATGTGGCTGTCATAGTACCTTCCGCCAAACGAGATCGAAAAGTCCTGACCCGTAGGTCGCGGCTGGTAGGAGCAACGTGAGTGAAAGCCCCTGGATGATGTCGATGATTCTGCCGACCAGGGCGGAGGGCTCGCGGCCCGAGCGGATGAGCGCCACGACGGGCACGATCACAGCCAGCAGGCACAGGGAGAGAGGCAGGATGACGTGCTGCGCGAACGTCAGCGTCGGTGCCGACGACTCGCCCGTGGAACGCAGGAGGTAGCGGTCCCAACCGGGCGCGAAGAAAAGCGTCACCCAGATCGCGAGCGCCGCGAGACGAGGCCCGTAATGCGTCAGCCGGTCGCGCTTCGAACGCGCGTTGGTGACCAGGGCGAGGATCGCGAGGAGGCACAGCGCGAGCGTGGCGTAGCCGGCGTAGGGTGTCTCCTCGCCGACCGGCATCTGGTAGGCGGTCAACAGGCCGGAGATGAGCGCAACGATGGTCGCGTTCCACAGGATCGTGCGGGAGCGGTCGTACGCTTCCGCCAGCGTCTTGTTGACGCGCAGCGGCGTGATTCGCGATGGTGGCTGCAGGACGGTGAGGCGAATGGAGGGGAGGCGCTTCATGACCAGCGGCAGGTCGAGCACCTGGTGGTCGGGGACCTGGAGGGCCAGGTGAGGAGACAGTGAGACGAAGAAAATCGACGCGGTGAAGATCAACGGAGCGAAGCGGATGCTGCTCAGTGCGCTGAGGGACGCGACCGTGACGGTCACGGCAATCAGTGCGAAACACTGGACGTTGACGCGCGCGCTCGGCGTGGGCCTGGCGAAAAGAACGAGGCTGGCGACGATCAGGCAGGACCAGGTGACGATGACGGGCAGCAGGGTAGGTGAGCCGGGTAGGGGAGTGGCTGCGACGCCGACGCTTACCCCGGCGGCGGTGCAACAGGTGACGAGGGCGAAGCCGCGCGCTGCGTTGCTCGGGGCCAGGAGCGGGCACGACCAGATGAGTGCGCACACGATCCCCAGGCCCAGACGTCCCCACGTGTCAGTCGCGAGCGAGGGGAGCATGTCGTAGCCGTCGCGATACAGGGCGAGCACGGGCAGGAGGACGCCGAGGAGAGACACGACGGAGGCAACGAATACGAAGGCCGTGGCTGTGAGCGCCGGCCGGAAGCGCCGGTTGTTTCTGGAACGTTGGTCGTCGGCGACGGCTTGGGCCGATTCCTGCGTGCCGACGATGGTGATGACCGAACCGGAGGGAATGTCTCGTCCGATGACAGCACCGAGCTCGACGGGACGTCCGCCTCCGAGTGTGAGGCGAGCTGACAGCTTGGTCAGATCAACTTCGATGAGTGCGAGCAGGCCCGCGATCGTCATTCCGACGGGGATGACGTAGTCCTCCCGGTGGGAGCTGCCAACGACGGTAATCGATGCCTGTGTTTGTCCCACGCGAGCCTCCTTTCGTCTCCGACACGGATGACACTCTCAGACAGTATTGTGTCATCAGACGCGGGCTTGGCAAAAGTTCGACTGTGGTCCACGTTAGGATAGCGGGGACTACTGCTACCCGGGTGCGGTGACAAGGGAGGAACGATGGCTGACTCTGAGGATCGCTTGGAGGGCGTACCGGAGATGCCCGAAGGGAAGATTCCCATCCAGGCTCCGCCGAACCAGGCTGAGGCCGCGGGCATCGGTAACGTGCTTGCGATGGTGGTCCCGATGATGGGCTCGATGGGCGTCATGGTGTTCATGGCGATCTCCCAGGCCAGCGGGGGCGCAGGTCAGGGTCGTAACTCGATGATGCTGATGATGGCGGGCGGCATGGTGTTCGCCATGGTCGCCATGGTCGCGTTCAACGTCTATCGGCAGGTCTCCCAGCATCGTCAGAAGGTTCGCACGCTGCGCGGTGAGTACCTGGCGTACCTGTCGGAAACGAGGCAGACGGTCCGTAACGTCGCTGACCGCCAGCGGGCTTTCGTGAACTGGGCTCTTCCCGCGCCCGAGGCCTTGGTTGCGGTGGCGGAACAGGGTGAGCGCGTGTGGGAGCGTGAGCCGGGCGTCGAAATGCTCAATGCGCGAGTTGGCGTGTCTGAGCAGAGCTTGGCGATGGAGCTGCTGGCTCCCGACTTGCCGCCCATGGCGAACCCGGACATTGTGTGCCTGTCTGCGATGACGCGCTTTGTTGAGACTCACCGCAACCTGGACAGCGTCGCCTTCGGTGTTCCCCTGGAGGATTATTCGCATGTCGAGCTGGCGGGCCGCCGCGAGGACACGATCGGCGTCGCGCGGCTGATCATGACGCACCTGGCGACCTTCGTCAGCCCCTCGTACTTGCGTATCGCGGTGCTGTGCTCGCCGGATCGTCTCACGGAGTGGGAGTGGGTCAAGTGGCTCCCTCACGCCGGTTCGACCGTCGAGTCGGACGCCGTGGGCCCCGCCCGCATGGTGGTCACTGAGGACATCGATCTGCTGGACCTCCTCGGCTCCGACGTGACGGATCGGCCGGGCTTTACCCCACGTGGTGATCTGACGCCCTGGCCGCACGTCCTCGTCGTGTGCGACGGCGCTGAGCTGCCCGCCTCAACCCAGATCGGTTCTCGCGACGGCGCTGCCGGCGTGACTGTCGTGAACCTGCACGAGAAGTGGGGGGCGCTGACGAGCCCGTCGACGGTGCGCCTCCTCGTCCACCCCGTGGCGAAAGGACAGACGCGCGGCGTGCTCGAGGTCAACCTTTTCAGTCACCAGGCGATCGTCGGCGAATGGGAGCGGGTGGGGCGCGCTCAGGCCGAGGCCATTGCCCGACGACTGACTCCCTTCGCCATGGGCACCGAGAAGAAAGAGAGCGAGACGCCCGTCGGGCGCTCGGACGTCAAGCGCTCCGTGGACCTCATGGAGCTCCTGCAATTGGGCGACATCCGAGACTATGATCCCGAGCGGGCCTGGGTGCGTCGCGAGGGCAGGAACCGCCTGCGCGTCCCCTTCGGTGTCACCCCCGAAGGCGTCCCCGTCCTGCTCGACATCAAAGAGTCCGCCCAGCAGGGCATGGGCCCCCACGGCCTCCTGATCGGCGCAACCGGTTCGGGTAAGTCGGAGGTCCTTCGTACCCTCGTCTTGGCTCTGGCCCTGACCCACTCGCCCGAGCAGCTCAACTTCGTCCTCGTTGACTTCAAGGGTGGCGCGACCTTCGCGGGCATGTCCGAGATGCCGCACGTGTCCGCCATGATCTCCAACCTCGAGTCCGAGCTGTCCCTGGTGGACCGCATGCAAGACGCGCTCAAGGGCGAGATGGTGCGCCGCCAGGAAGTCCTGCGCGAGGCGGGTAACTACGCCAACGTCACCCAGTATGAGGAGGACCGTATCGCGGGCAAGCATTCCTTCCCCCCGATGCCCGCCCTCTTCCTGATCCTCGACGAGTTCTCCGAGCTGCTCACCGCCAAGCCGGAGTTCGCCGAGCTGTTCGTCGCGATCGGCCGCCTGGGCCGTTCGCTCTCGATCCACCTGCTCCTCGCCTCGCAAAGGCTCGAAACCTCGAGGATGCGCGGCCTTGAGTCTCACCTGTCCTACCGCGTGGGCCTCAAGACCTTCTCAGCCAGCGAGTCCCGCGAGGTTCTGGGCGTGCCGGACGCATACGAGCTCCCCTCGCTGCCCGGCTCCGGCTTCCTCATGCCCGGCACGGACGAACTCATCCGCTTCCGTGCCTCGTACGTCGCGGCCCCGCCGCCGCAGCGAACCGTCGGCTCTACCCAGCTGTCCACGGCTGGAACGCCGGACCGCTCGATCAAGGTCCTGCCCTTCACCCTGGCCCCCGTCCTGACACGCGAAGAGCCCATCGCAGCCCCGGCCTCGTCCGAAGAAGTCATGAGCCTGCCCGGGGACGCCAAGTGGGCAGACATGAGCGAGCTCGACATCGCGGTGGCGAAGATGACCGGTAAGGGCGTACCCGCCCACCAGGTGTGGCTGCCCCCGCTGGACGTGCCCGACACCTTCGACCAGATGATGCCCGACCTCGCACCCGTCGACGGCCTCGGCTTCGTGTCGATGGAGTGGCGCCAGCGCGGCTCCCTCGTCTTCCCGCTGGGCATCAGGGACATCCCGCTTGAGCAGCGCCGCGACCTGCTCACCTTCGACCTGTCGGGCGCGGGCGGTAACTTCGCGGTCGTCGGCGGCCCGCTGACCGGCAAATCGATGGCGCTGCGCTCCCTCGTCATGTCGCTCTCGCTCATCTACACGCCGCAGGAAGTCCAGTTCTACATCATCGACCTGGGCGGTGGAACCTTCGCGTCCTTCGCAGACGCCCCCCACGTCGCCGGTATCGCCACGCGCGACACCGGTGAAGTCCTCACCCGAATCCTCGCCGAGGTCCAAGGCATTATCGAGGATCGCGCGCGCTATTTCCAGCAGCACAAGATCGACTCGATCGAGACCTACCGGCGCGGTCGCGCCCAGGGGCTCTACGACGACGGATACGGCGACGTCTTCCTCGTTGTCGACAACTGGGCCTCCCTCAAGGCCGACTTCGACGACCTCGACATGCGGATCGGTCGCATGCTCAACACCGCCCTGACATTCGGTGTGCACCTCGTGGCCGCAACGCCTCGCTGGAGTGACTTCCGCATGCAGATCGTTGACATGCTCGGTTCGAAGCTCGAACTCAAGATCGGCGACTTCCGCGACTCCGCGCTGGACCGCAACGTGCAGAAGCAGATCCCGGACGCTCGGCCGGGCCGAGGAGTGTGCGCGTCCAAGCACCACGTCCTCATCGCCTTGCCCCGCGCGGACGGCGAGGCGGACCCGGCGACCGTCAGCGAAGGCGTGGTCACCACGATTGAGCAGATCCGCGCGGCGCTGCCCGCCGGCCCCGGCCCCAAGCTTCGCCTCCTGCCGACCAAGGTCACTGCCGAGGAGATCGCGCAGCTGCCTGGCGCGCTCGCCCCGGTGCAGGGCCGAGCCCCCGCGCTCATTCTCGGTGTCGAAGAATCGCGACTCGGGGCGTTCCGCTTCGACCCGAACTCCGAGCACCACCTCTACCTCTTCGGCGACTCCAAGTCCGGCAAGACAACGTTCCTGCGCTCCCTTGCACGCGAAATCGTGGCCAGGAATACGCCCCAGAAAGCGCAAATCATCGTCGTCGACCGGCGCCGCTCCTCCCTCGGCGCCATTCCGAAGGAGTACCTGGCCGCCTACCTGACGACGAACGAGTCTGTCGCAAGAGATATGGCTGAGTTCGTGGCGTTCCTGAAGGAACGTCTACCCGGCGACGACGTGACCCCCGAACAGCTCGCGAATAGAAGCTGGTGGAAGGGACCGGAGTTCTGGGTCCTCGTCGACGACTACGACCTCGTCGTGACCTCCGAGGGTAATCCGCTCGCGGCGCTACAGCCGCTGCTGGCCCAGGCGGGTGATGTTGGTCTCCACCTGGTTATCGCGAGGCGGATGGGTGGCGCCTCTCAGGCCGTGTACGAGCGCGTCCTGCGTTCCCTCATTGACCTCGGGTCGACAGGCATCATGTTGTCCGGTAACCCGGACGAAGGTCAGGTTATCGGGCGTGTGAGGCCGGTCCGCGCACTGCCCGGTCGAGCGATCGTCGTCTCGCGCGAGGCGGGCACCTTCCGCGCTCAGCTCGCCTGGTCTGATCCCGTTCGATAGCGCGTAACCATTTATGGCTCGCGTGTAGAATAACGGTGTTACGCGTTATCCCACGCGCCCAACGCAGCGAGAAAGACGAAGGTAGATGGCTCAGGGTGAACATGCTGAGCGCGCCCCACTATCGTGGGGCGCGTCGACTGACATCGGTCCCGTCCGCTCCGAAAATGAAGACTCCTGGCTGGCGGTTTCGCCCGTCTTCGCGGTCGCCGATGGAATGGGTGGCCACCTCGGCGGCGCCCAGGCCTCGTCGAAGGCAGTCATCACTCTGCGGCAGTTCCTGAGCCCCGAGCGCCTCGGAAACCGCCCCGTCGACCTGGTTGACCTCTCCGTCGCCATCGACGCGGCGGCCACCGCCGTCGCCGGCCTGGCGCCCGTCGATAACCCGATGGGCGCGCCCGGCACCACCCTGTCCGGCCTCATGGTCCTGTGGACCCCCGAGGGCCCCTACTGGCTCTCCTTCAACGTCGGCGACTCGCGCGCCTACGTCGTGGGCCCCGGCGGGATCCGTCAGCTCACCCACGACCACTCCGCCTTGCAGGAAGCCCGCGACCTGGCCGCCACCTCCGGCGCGCCGCAGGTGATTCCCCCGGCCAACGTCGTCACCAAGGCCCTGGGAGCCGGACAATCCGGCAGCGTCAAGGCGGATTACACGATCATGCCCCTCGAAGAGGGCGATCGCGCCGTCATCTGTACAGATGGCGTGCACGGGGTCCTGCAAGACTCCCAGATCCACGCGATTGTCGCCGCTGGCAACGGTCCGCAGGGAACCGCCGATGTCCTCGTGAAAGCCAGCCTCGAAGCCGGCACTCGTGACAACTCAACTGCGGTTGTAGTCTACGCAGGAACCCAATCACGAGTAACATTGACAACGAATGTCATGAATCGAATGATTCAACCAGTACGTCCGGCGTCGATTCAGACAGCGCGCCGGGTTCCTCGTAGAGAAGGCAGTGACTGATGCTTCAGATTGGACGCTTCTTGTGTCGCGGACAGGGCGCGATGCTCGTCACCGGACCCCTCGGTGCCGCGTTGGTGCCGCTCGAATTTGCGGACTCCGCGGCTGATGTCGTGTGGGGACGAGCCGACACGCAGGCGTGGCTCTCCCACGTGCAGGCCGAGCAGGGCGACGTCCTGCTCCTGGACTGCGCCGGCGAACAGCCCTACTTGACAGTCCTCGGTAACATCCAGCTGCGCATGCGCGCCGCAGGACAGATCACCGAGCAGGTGTGGACCGACCCGATCTGGGCCTGGCCCTTCAACCCCGGTGAGTGGCAGACCTTCGAGGCGAGCATCAACGAGGGCGACGAGATCACGTGGATGGTCCCCGCCGCCGACCGCGTCGAGGCCGCCGAGATTCGCATCGGCCGCGCCCTGGACGAGGTCGAGGCCCTGGCTTCCCTGCCCGTCGACACGATGGGCTTCCTCATCAACCCCGACATTCCCGACCACGAGCGCCGCGCCCGCCGCGACGCGCGCGAGGAGCTGCCCGAGCCGACCACCACGCACACGTCGTCGGTCGACCTGGCCGCCGTCGAGGCTCAGTTCCTTGCAGCCACCTCCAACGGTCCCGTCTCGCTGACGCCCACCGCGCGCACCGCCGCGCCTGAGCAGGTCGAGGCCACGGATGCGGTTGAGGACGTCGCTGAGAATGAGGTCGAGCAGACCTCGAGCGAGCTCTACGTCGTCGAGCCGCCGGTCAACACCGCCGCGTCGACCGAGCGCCTGGCCGCCTACTCGGAGTCCACCTCGTTCGAGCCCGAACCCGAGCCTGCTCCCGAGCCCGAGGTTGAGCCCGCTCCCGCTCCTGCGCTGGAGCCCGAGCCTGAGGTTGAGCCCGCTCCCGCTCCTGCGCCGGAGCCCGAGGTTGAGTCCGCTCCCGAGCCGGAGCCCGCTCCCGAGATGGCACCCGAGCCGCCCGCCACGCCCGAGGCCATGAGCGCCGCCGGACTGGCCGACCTGGGTGCCGAGACCGACACTGAGGCCACGATCCTGCGCCTCGCGCCCGTCAACGCCGGCCCGGCCGCCCCCGTCGCCTTCCTGATCCACGGCGGCACCGTGCCCGTCGAGGTCTCGCGCGACGTCGTCATCGGCCGCGACCCCGACGCCCGCGCCCTGACCGGCCGCCCCGTGGCGACCGTGCTGCGCGTGCCCAGCCCGGCCACCGAGATCTCGCGTTCGCACTGCGCCGTCATGATGACGACGCCCGGCTCGTGGGCCCTCATGGACCTGGGCAGCGCCAACGGCACCGTCCTGCGCCACGCTGACGGATCCTTCCAGGACGTCACCCCCATGGTGACGATCGCACTGAACGACGGCGACCTCATCGACGTCGGCGAGGGAACCACCATCGAGTTCCGCGTGCGCTGACGCCATATGCGCCTTGTCTGTGGGGTGGACCTGTTGGTCCACCCCACAGGTGTATGTACTAGGCTGTCTTATGTTGACCGTTTGGAGGTTGGGGGCACCGATGCCCTCGGCGGCTGATTGGGCATGCGAGAGGGAGTGAGTTCATGAAGAATCGCGTGCGGATGATCGTTGTCCTCGTGTGTGTGTTCGTTGTGCTGCCGGTGGTGGGTGGCCTCGTGTATCTGTCGCGCACGAGTGCGCAGGACGCCGCGCGCTACTACGCCGAGGCGATCGCCCAGGGGCGCTTCGAGGACGCGATGGCTATGGAAACGGACAAGGCTTCTGGCATCGTGGAGCCCGAGAACGTCGATTTGCGGCGAGGCCAGATCGCCGTTCCCTCCAGTGTGACGAGCGTGTCGCTCGTGGGCGTTGCGCAACAGGATGGAAGCCAGGCCGTCAGAATCGGCTTGAACGTCAACGGATACGTCACGACCCGCACAATTTCCCTGCGTCCCGATGCCTCTCACCGTGGCTTGCTGGGCGCGTGGAAAGTGACTGAGGGGCTGGCTACCAAGTATCCGCTCAGCATGGAGGGGTACGCCTCTGAGGTGAGCGTCGGAGGTATGACGCTCGGCGCAGTGAGTGAGAAAGGTAGCGACGGCACGGTTATCCCGCTGACGGTGCCAACTGAGGGACTGTGGCACAGGGGCAGCAGCAGCGTCGTCTTCGTTGCGTATCCGGGAGTGTACCCGGTGGAGGTGACCACGGTCGGCGAGGGGACCGAAGTGCTCGTCGATTCCTCGGTGGGGGCGCAGACTATCGCCTTCACACGGGGGCTTCTGAACCACAGGCTCGAGGTCCCTCTCGATGAGGAGACGGAAGCGTGGCAGGAGGAACAATTCGAGTCCCTCTCCGTCGCTTGTGTGAAGGGTGAGAAGCCGGAAGGCGTCGTGTGCCCGGGCATAGAGGTATCGGGTGTTGAGTCGGTCTACTTTGGTGGGGCGTCCAGGGAATTTGGGCGCCTTAGGAGCTGGGGCGTCAATGTAGAAACAGCCGACGAACGCGTGCTTCTGAATGTCATCAACGAGGTGTGCTTTGACGATGCGGGTGAGGCCCACACGGTGTTGTTCCTCGACGAGAGTAACCGCTATCGGAGGAAGAAGTGACGAGGGGGTACGTGACAATGCTGCGTAAGAGTTGGTCCCCGAAGAATCGCGCGCGGACCATTGTTGTCCTCGTGTATGTCTTCGTTTTCCTGCCACTGATTGGCTCGGTAAGTTCCCTGGCGAGGACCAGTGCCGAGGCAGCCGTGCGCTACTACGCGGAGGCGATCGCGCAGGGACGTTTCGAAGATGCGCTGAGCGTTGAGACGGACAGAGGTCGCAACGATAGCAGTGTTACGCACGGTTCCGTGGTTGATCTGCGGCGGGCCCAGGTGGCCGCGCCCTCATCCGTATCCGCTGTGCGGATGTATTCGGGCAGGGATGTGAGGGGGCGTCAGAGAGCCGCTATCGACTTTTCCGTCAACGGTTCCACAGTCACCCGTGAAATCTACGTGGAGAATACGGCTTCTCTCAGGCTGCACGTGGGTCCCTGGCGCATCGCAGAGGGAGCCGCTCGTGAGGAGACAGTGCGCACGGAAGGCTATGCCACCGAGGTAACCGTCGGCGGGGTCTCGCTGGGCTCTGTCGGAGGCACCACGGCTAGCATTTCTATTTCCGCGAGCGACGACCTGTGGCATCCCGATCACCATGACCACGAGGTATACGCGTACCCGGGCATGTATGTCATCGGCGTGACACAGCTCAGCGAGCACACCGAGTATTCTGTCGACTCCGTCGCGGGAGCCTCGGCGATAGAAATGGGAACTCGTGCACGTCATCAGGTCGACATCACCGTGGATGAGGAGACGCACGCATGGCATCAGGAACGCTTCGCTGCTTTGGCGACCGCGTGTCTTCGGGGGGAGAAACCGGAAGAAGCCGTGTGCCACACGCAACAGTACCATCGAGCCGACTCGATCAACGTCGGTGAGATCAGCGGTGATCAACGCGAAGGACTGCGTGCCCCCTCCATTCAGGTCACGACCGGTAATTATGAAACCACGGTGGGGCTGAAGAGCGAGGTCTGCTTCGATCAGTCGGGTGAGCGCCGTATCGTCTTTAGAAGCTATCGCTAGAACATTCCGGGGCGTGGCTCGCAGAAAGCGAAGGCCCGTTGCAATTGTTTCCGTCGTTTTTGGAGGGTTTCATGAAGAATCGCGTGCGGATGATTGTCGTCCTCGTGTGTGTGTTCGTTGTGCTGCCGGTGGTGGGTGGCCTCGTATATCTGTCGAGGATCAGCGCGGAGGCGGCTGTGCGCCACTACGCCGAGGCGATCGCGCAGGGGCGCTTCGAAGATGCCCTGGCGGTTGAGAGCGCCGACGCCGACAAAGGCAGCGGCATAGAACTCGGTGGTGTCGTAGACCTGCGCCAAGGTCACTTAGTGGCGCCGAATAGTGTGGGTTCCGTACGGGTGTACCCCGAGCTCGATGTGTGGGGGCGTCAAGGAGCGAGCATTGATTTGTCCGTCAACGGGCGCACGATCACGCGCGAGATTTACCTGGAGCGTGTGGGTGTGCCAAGGCCGCACGTGGGCATGTGGCGCGTCGTCTCTGGCGCTGCGCAGGTGGAGACGGTGCGGGCGTATGGCTATGCCTCCGATGTGCGCATCGGCGGGGTGTCGCTTGGTCGCGTGGGGGCGACGGGCAGTGACGGTGTCGCTATTCCTGCGGGTGTGTCGGCCGATGGCGTGGTGCCCCAACCCATTCATGCGACGACTGTCTATGCGTACCCGGGTGTCTATGAGGTTGCGGTCGATAAGGTGAGTGAGCATACGGATGTGCTCATTAATTCCGAGGTTGGTGCCTCGTCGATTGAGTTGGCCGGGTACGGGTCGGATACGACGATCAGCATCATGCCTGACGATGAGACGCGCGCGTGGTTTGTGGGCGCCTTCGAGTCGCTCGGGCGGTCGTGTTTTGGATCGGAAGCAGCGCAGGGCGCGCTGTGTCCCACTTTCGACTTTTCGGGCACTGTGAGCGATGAAGTGGAGGAGAAGGTTTGGTGGCAGTCCGATGGTTTAGACGGTTCGGAAACGTTTTGGATTAAGACTGACGCCGATGTTGTTTCCGTCGATCTGGCGGGTGCGCTGTGCTTCGACGAGGCGGGCGATGCTCGTGTCGTGTTCAGGGTCGGCGAGGAGTCTCACCACCCTTGGAACTGGTGAGTGGGCGCATTGTGGCGCCCGTAGTGTTGTCGTAATGAGAGAAGAGGCTATGCCATGAAGAGTCGCGTGCGGATGATCGTCGTCCTCGTGTGTGTGTTCGTTGTGCTGCCGGTGGTGGGTGGCCTCGTGTATTCGTTCAGCGTGAGCGCGGAGGCGGCTGCGCGCTACTACGCGGAGGCGATCGCCCAGGGGCGTTTCGAAGATGCCCTGGCGGTTGAGAGCGCCGATGCCGATGTCGATTCCAATGTCGGGCGTGGCGATGCCGTCGATCTGCGGCGACTCCAGCGATCGTCGAGCACTCCAGCGATGAGCGTGGGCGCTGTGTGGGTGCACTCCGAGCTCGACAGGGATGGTCGGCAGGGTGTCAATATCGAGTTCTCAGTGAACGGCCGCTCCGCGACCCGCGTCATCTACATGGAGCGCTCGGGTGTGCCCAAGCCGCACATCGGCTCGTGGAGGGTCGTTTCCAGTGCGGCGCGTAGCGTCGCTGTGTTCGCGGACGGGTACGCCTCAGACCTGTCGATTGCTGGAGTGTCGCTCGGGGACGTCGGAGCGACCAAGGGCAATCAGCGGATGATTCCTCCCGTAACAGACGACCTGTGGCACTTCGCTGGCGGCGGCGGTGTAGTGTACGCGTATCCCGGCGTTTACGACATCAGCGTGACCCGGTTCAGTGAAGACACCGAGTACAGTGTCGACTCCGTTCCGTCGGGTGCGACGATCGACTTGTTCGATGCTGACGAACCTCACCAAATCGACATCGTCTTGAACGAGGAAACAAAGGCCTGGCAACAGGAGCAATTCGTGCCTCTTCTGGAATCGTGCATTCGCGGGGAAAGCCCAGAGCAGGCCCTGTGTCCCGATCTTAACGTTGCGGATGTTGAGTCAATTGACGTAGGGGAGGTCAGCGACAGCTTGCCGGGGAGCTTGGCTGCCTACAACATCACGGTCACCACACGGGAGCACCGTATCTGGCTGGACGTGCGTGGCGCGGTCTGCTTCGACGAGGCCGGTGAGCGATACATCGTCTTCACGCTCCTTCGAAAGTGGGTCGACGGCCGACAGGTCAGATAGCTGGACCGGCGAGCCTCGCCGGCGACCTGGCTCCTGTGACGAGTGTGGGGTGGGCCTTGGGGCCCGCCCCACGTCCGTCTGCCCGCCCCCGGTCGTCTGCCCGCCCCCGGTCGGCCGAACGCCGCGCCCGCCGGCGCCTGCGTGACAGCCTCGCCGATACCCCTGACCAGCCCGCTTGACGCCTACTTCCGCGCGAGGAAACGATACCCGACAAGCAACCAAGGCCTCGTCCATGTAAGGACAATCATTATTGTGCGTGTCTTGAAGTGACCTTAGTCCCTTGATACGTGTATCCTTGCCTGTGGTAGTGGCCCGGTGTCGGGCCAATCATCGCAAACACGGAAGTTGAGGACCACGATGGTCAAGTATGTGTACGACTTCTCCGAGGGTGACAAGTCCATGAAGGACCTGCTCGGAGGTAAGGGAGCGAACCTCGCCGAGATGACGAAGCTCGGCCTGCCTGTTCCCCCCGGCTTCACGATCACCACCGAGGCATGCCGCGCATACCTCAAGGAGTCGGCCGTTCCCGAGTCGCTTGCCACCGAGGTCACCCGCGCGCTGCGCGGCGTCGAAGACCAGATGGGCCGCCACCTCGGCGACCCCGCCGACCCGCTCCTGGTCTCCGTGCGAAGCGGCGCCAAGTTCTCCATGCCCGGCATGATGGAAACCGTCCTGAACATCGGCCTCAACGATGAGTCGGT
This sequence comes from Pauljensenia sp. 20925_1_34, assembly GCF_041432775.1. Lineage (NCBI taxonomy): Bacteria > Bacillati > Actinomycetota > Actinomycetes > Actinomycetales > Actinomycetaceae > Pauljensenia > Pauljensenia sp. 20925_1_34. The sequence goes on from NZ_JAPWAG010000012.1 coordinate 16,032, forward strand.
TCTCGGCCTCGCAGCCGTTAGCGGTAACGAGCGCTTCGCGTGGGACTCCTACCGCCGCCTCATCCAGATGTTCGGCAAGACCGTCCTCGACATCGACGGCGACCTCTTCTCCGACGCCCTCGACGAGCTCAAGGCCGAGCGTGGCGTGAAGGGCGACACCGACCTGACCGCCGAGGACCTCAAGGGCCTCGTCGACACCTTCAAGGGCATCGTCAAGGAACAGACCGGCGAGGACTTCCCCCAGGACCCGCGCACCCAGATGGACATGGGCATCGAGGCCGTGTTCCGCTCCTGGAACACCGAGCGCGCCCGCATCTACCGCCGCCGTGAGCGCATCCCCCACGACCTGGGCACCGCCGTCAACATCTGCACCATGGTGTTCGGCAACATGGGCGAAAACTCCGGCACCGGCGTGTGCTTCACCCGCGACCCCTCCTCCGGCCACTCCGGCGTCTACGGCGACTACCTCGAGAATGCGCAGGGCGAGGACGTCGTTGCGGGTATCCGCAACACCCTGCCCCTGTCCGCCCTCAAGGAAATCAACAAGCCCGTCTACGACGAACTGCGCGGCATCATGCGCAAGCTCGAGACGCACTACCGTGACATGTGTGACATCGAGTTCACCGTCGAGCGCGGCAAGCTGTGGATGCTCCAGACCCGCGTCGGCAAGCGCACCGCCGCCGCCGCGTTCCGCATCGCCACCCAGCTCCTGGGCGAAAAGCTCATCACCCGCGACGAGGCCCTGGGCCGCGTCACCGGCGACCAGCTCACCCAGCTGATGTTCCCGCAGTTCGACGCCACGGCTGAGAAGGAACTCATCGCTCGCGGCATGGCCGCCTCCCCGGGCGCTGCCGTCGGCAAGATCGCCTTCGACAACGCGCAGGCCGTCGAAGCCGCCGAAAAGGGCATCAAGACCGTCCTCGTGCGCCGCGAGACCAACCCTGACGACCTGCCCGGCATGGTCGCCGCCGAGGGTGTCCTCACCGCGCGCGGCGGTAAGACCTCGCACGCCGCCGTCGTCGCCCGCGGTATGGGCAAGACCTGCGTGTGTGGTGCCGAATCCCTCGTGATCGACGCTGCCGCCGGCACCGTTACCATCGGTGACCTCGTCCTGACCGCTGACGACACCATCGCCATCGACGGCCAGACCGGCGAAATCTTCCGCGGCGAGGTCCCCGTGACCGACTCGCCCGTCACCACCTACCTCGCCGAAGGCCTCGAGGCCGGCCTCGCCGCCGCCGGCGAGGATGCGGGCACCCGCGAGCTCGTCGAGGCCGTCGACAAGCTCCTGTCCCACGCCGACAAGGTTCGCCGCCTGCGCGTGCGCGCCAACGCCGACACCCCCCTCGACTCCACGCGCGCCATCGCCTTCGGCGCCGAGGGCATCGGCCTGTGCCGCACCGAGCACATGTTCCTGGGTGATCGCCGCCCGCTCGTCGAGCGCGCGATCCTCTCGGCCCCCGGCTCCGACGAGCGCCAGGCCGCCTTCAACGAGCTCGAGAAGCGCCAGAAGCAGGACTTCCTCGAGATGCTCGAGGTCATGGACGGCAAGTCCATGACCGTGCGCCTCATCGACCCGCCGCTCCACGAGTTCATGCCCGCCCTCATCGAGCTGGAGACCAAGGTCGCCGTCGGCAAGGCCACCGGCACCCTCGACCCCGCCGACGAGGCCATGCTCGTTGAGGTGCGCCGCATGCACGAAGAGAACCCCATGCTGGGTCTGCGCGGCGTGCGCCTGGGCATCTACCTGCCCGGCCTGTTCGCCCTGCAGATGCGCGCCCTGTGCGAGGCCGCTGCTGAGCTCGTGGCCCGCGGCCTCGACCCGCGTCCCGAGATCATGGTCCCGCTCGTCGGCTCCGTGCGCGAGCTCCAGCTCGTGCGCGAAGAGGCCGAAGGCATCATCGCCTCCGTCGCCGCCGCCCGCGACGTGGACCTGTCCGGCGTCTCCATCGGCGCCATGATCGAGCTGCCGCGCGCCGCCATGACGGCCGAGGACCTGGCCGAGGAAGCCGACTTCTTCTCCTTCGGCACCAACGACCTGACGCAGACCGTGTGGGGCTTCTCGCGCGACGACGTCGAGGGCGTGTTCTTCCCGCAGTACATCGAGGCCGGCATCTTCGGCGTCTCCCCCTTCGAGTCCATCGACGTCCACGGCGTGGGCACCCTGGTCTCCGAGGGCGTGCGCCGCGCCCGCTCCACCAAGCCGAACATCAAGCTCGGCGTGTGTGGCGAGCACGGTGGCGACCCGCTGTCGATCCACTTCTTCCACAACGTGGGTGTCGACTACGTGTCCTGCTCCCCGTTCCGCGTCCCCGTCGCCCGCCTCGAGGCTGGCCGCGCCGCGGTCGAGGACCACGTGGATATGACCGCCTGATCCGCCAGGCGGGTGGCGCTGTGCTGAGTGCCGCCGAGCGCGACGAGGCCGTGGCCGGGAAACCGGTCGCGGCCTCGTCGTGTCTGGGGTGGGGTGTGCGGGCTCGGCCCGTGGGTTGTGGGGTGCTTCCGTTTGAAATACCGGAGTGGTTCCCCAACAATGTTGCACGTAATTCCCCTGCCCATATTTCAAGTTTTGAAATCGGATCGTTGAAATTCCGCGGTTTTTTGGATACCTATGAAAAGTTAGGGTACCCAAATTACGTGCGAGATTTGTCTGGGGGTTTTCTCGGTGACGCGTGTCGGCGGCGCAGCACCTGATGCCGAGTGGCGTGGCCCCGCCTGATGCCGGGCGACCTCCATACCTGTGGGGTTCTTCCGTTTGAAATACCGGAGTGGTTTCCCAACAATGTCGCACGTAATTCCCCTGCCCATATTTCAAGTTTTGAAATCGGATCGTTGAAATTCCGCGGTTTTTTGGATGCCTAAGAAAAGTTAGGGTGCCCAAATTACGTGCGACTTTTGGTTAGTTTCGGGGTTGTGCGGTTGTGCGGTTGTGTGGTGGGGCGCGCCAACAATCAGGCGTTCTGCAGTGCTCCCTGCATGGCGAACATCAGGCCCACCATGATCGTGTTATTGAGCGCGTGGAACAGCCACGAGTAGGCCACGCTCTTGCCCGAAAAAACGTACACGAGCGTCAGGACGATGCTGATGGGCAGGTATGAGAAGAAATCCTGCCACTGATGGCTGTGCATGTACGCAAACAGTGCCGCTGAGATCGACGCGACGAGCCACGTGGGGGCGTAGACGCTGAGCTTGCCGATGAGGATGTGGCGGTAGAAAACCTCTTCGACCATGGGCACCCCGATGGCGACGAAGAAGCAGAAGACAAGTCCCGTGCCGCCGTCAAAAATTGCGTTGATGACGGCCTGCTGGTTCTCGGGGATCGGCGGGTTGAGTCCGTAGAGGGCGATGCGGGTCGCGGCCTGGACGATGACGACCGGGATCCACAGGCCGAAAAGCAGCAGGATCTTCACGAAGGGGTGCGTGCGCAGATAGGAGAACGCGGGGAAAAACTCGCCTGCAAAGAATGCCAGGACGATGATCAGGAAGACCGTGTCGGCGGCGAGGTTGATGGCCGTCAGGCTCCACGACTCGGGGAAGAGCCATGTCGGCACTCCCACCAGGAAGAACGCAGCGTAGGGGATGCCGAAGATCGCGATCCGCACCCAGTCGGCGCGCGTCGGACGCGCGGGGGACGAGGCCGGGGCCGACTCGCTCGAACCAGGCTCGCCGGGCAGGGGGAGGGGAGCGGCGGACACGGGGCCCTGCGGGCCTGCGTTTGTCACGGGAGAATCTGCCGTCGCGCTCAGGGGCTGTGTATTCGGGTCGGTGGTCATGAGTGGGACTGCTTCCTGCGGTTAATTGTGCTGCCGGAATATTATGACAGAATTTGAAATAAATTGGCATATGTATGTGTGCGTGGGTTGCGTCCGTCTGTGGATGTGGGAGGTCTGGGTGTTTCGCCTGCTGGCGCGCCATTTTTGTGGCATTGTGTCAGCAAGCGATCAGCCTGGGCCTTTAGTCCTTCAAAGGGGCTATATGTCCGCGCTAAACACGGTCACGGCATGATCACAATTTAGGATGACCTAAACGGACTACTTTCCACCTGGGCCAGATGTGGTTACGCTGATTGACAGGAATTCGATCGACCCGGCGAACCCATCGCGCCGGTTTCACAGGAGGCAAGCCGTGGCAGTGCTTCGCGCCCACGCAGATCATGTCGTCCAGCGGGCTACCCGTCTCTTCGTCGTCGCGCTTATGGCGGCGATCTCCCTGGCGGTCTTCGCCGCGCCCTCGCGCGCGGCAGATCAGACGTGGAGCGATGTCTCGACCACGATCAACGGGCTCATTGATGAGGGCGTGTCCACCTACAAGGCGGGCGACGCCAAGGGCGGCAAGGACAAAGTCAACGACGCCTACTACAAGCACTACGAGATCACCGGCATGGAGAAGCAGGTCATGGCCCGCATCTCCGGCTCGCGCGTCTCCCAGGTGGAGATGGAGTTCTCCCTCCTGAAGAAGGCCATGAGTGACGCCGACAGTGCGGGCGTCGATAGTCACGCTACGACCCTCAAGCAGTACATGGTCGAAGACGGCGCGTCCCTGGATGGCGTGGCCCCCGGGTCGGCGGCCCAGGCCTCGTCGGATGATTACAGCCCCGGCGCGTGGGGTGAGGTCGCCAAGACGATCAACGGCATCCTCGAAGACGGCGCCAACGCCTACAAGGGCGGCGACGCCAAGGCCGGTAAGGACAAGGTCAACGAGGCCTACTACAAGCACTACGAGATCACCGGCATGGAGAAGCAGGTCATGAGCCGCATCTCCGGCTCGCGCGTCTCGCAGGTGGAGATGGAGTTCTCCCTCCTGAAGAAGGCCATGACCGACGACGACTCGGCGGCGGTCGACCAGCACCTCTCGACGCTGACGAACTACATCCGCGAGGACGCCAATAGCCTCGACGGCTACACCGGCAAGGCCGCCGACAAGGCCACCGAGGGGTCGACCACCTCCCCGTGGGTTGCCCAGTTCCTGCCTTCCCTCCTCGTCATCCTGCGCGAGGGCATGGAGGCGATCCTCGTCGTCGCCGCAGTCCTGGCCTACCTGGCCAAGGCCGGTCACAAGAAGAAGGCCCCGATCGTCTGGGGCGGCGTGGTGCTCGCCTTCGGCCTGTCCATCGGTCTGGCCTTCCTCTTCAGCTACGTCACCTCCCTGGCGGGAGCGAACCAGGAACTCCTCGAAGGCTTCGCGGCGCTCTTCGCGGTTGCCATGCTCATCTGGGTCTCCAACTGGATGATCAACAAGTCCTCGAACAAGGCGTGGGACGAGTACATCAAGAAGCAGACGGACGCCTCGCTGAGCAGCGGCTCCCTGCTGGGCCTGGCCTTCATTTCCTTCCTCGCGGTCCTGCGCGAGGGCGCCGAGACGATCCTCTTCTACGTCCCGATCGTCGCCGCCGCGGGCGACAAGGTCCACTACGTGTGGATCGGCCTGGCGGTCGGCCTCGTGGCCCTGGTCATCATCTACCTGCTCATCCAGTTCGCGGCGGTCCGCATCCCGCTGCGCCCCTTCTTCACCATTACCTCGCTGCTGATGGCCTTCATGGCCTTCACGTTTACGGGTTCTGGTATCGGGGAACTTCAGGAGGCTGACGTCGTGTCCCTGACGCCCATCTCCGGCTTCCCCACCATTGACCTCTTGGGGATCTACCCCCGAGTGGAGAACCTGGCCGCGCAAGCCATCGTTCTCGCCATCATCGTCGGTCTCTACTTCTTCGGAAAAGCTCGCCTCGCCCGCGAGGCCGCCGCCCAGTCGCGGGCCGAGGAATGACAGCAGTCGAGCGACACCGACTTTTCATCCAACCAACACGCACAGGAGATCATCACATGAAGCGTTCTCTGTTCCGCGTCGGCGCGGCCCTGGCCACGCTGGCCCTCGCAGGCACCCTGGCTGCCTGCTCCAACAACTCCTCGTCCTCCAGCGAGACGCCCGCGGGGCCGGCCTCGGCTTCGGCTAACCCTGCCGCCCCCGCCCCCGGCGAGGACGCTGGCTTCGAGGAGCAGCCCCTCGGCGACGAGGTCCACGTCGGTCCCCTCGTCGTGGGCGGCGTCTACTTCCAGCCCGTCGACATGGAGCCCGAGATGGGCACCCCGGCTGCCGAGTCCTCGATGCACATTGAGGCCGACGTCTCCGCCGCCGAAAACAACGACCTCGGCTACGGCGCGGGCGACTTCGTCCCCGGCCTGACCGTCGAGTACGCGATCAAGGACAAGTCCGGCACGGCCGTCCAGGAGGGTACGCTCATGCCGATGAACGCCTCCGATGGCCCGCACTACGGCCTGAACCTGCCCAAGCTGGACGCCGGCACCTACGACGTGACCTTCACGATCAAGCCCCCCAGCGGCTGGCTGCTGCACACCGACAAGACCACGGGCGTCAAGGGCCGCTTCTGGACCGAGCCGCTCGTCGCCGAGTTCCCGGATTGGCAGTGGGATCCCACCGCCGTTTCGTGGTGATCGACTCTTAAGTAACGCGGGGTCGAGGCCGTGGTTCCTTCCGGGATCGCTGGCCTCGATCCGCGCCCCCAGGGGGGACTAAACTCAACATCGGAGTCGCGTGGCTTCGGTGTGCCTGTATTGAGAGAGGAAAGCCAATGCTTGTGCAGATGAGTGAGGCGACGCTAACGTTGCTACTCACGATGCTCGCCGTCGGAGCTGTCATCCGCTTCATGCCCGCCGCCGGACATGGACGCCGTGGAAAGCTGGCGCGCTCGCGGGCCGCGTGGGGCGGCATCATCGCGGGCTTTGTCTCCTCCCTGTACCTGACGTTGCTCATCCTTCATGACCCCAAGTCCGTCAACCGCCAGACCGTCGGCCTGTACACGCTGCCGTTCGCGGTGGTCCTGGCCCTGGTCTTCCTTGCGTTGGTGGCCGTGCGCGCCCGCCGCATGCGCGCGCACCTGCCGGGAGGAGACGCGGATGACGAGGCCAAGGCGGCCTCGTCGATGGAGACCGCCCTGCCCGGGGACTTCCTCGTGCGCCTTGTTGGCGCGGCGTTCATCGCGCTGGTCCTGTTCCGCGCGGTGCCCACCGCCATGAACCAGGCGATCATGATGACGTCGGGCGGCGTCGCGATCTACTCGACCCCGATGGTGCTGGCCATCGTCGGCTACGTGCTGGCGTGGCTGCTCGTGTTCTTCCTGGCGTGGCTGTCGTACCGCCTGTGTTCGTGGAATAACCGCGTGTGGCCGGCCGCGTTGATCCTGGCGGCCCTGCTGGCCAACTACGCGCTGCTCTTCGTGCGTATCCTCAAGGCCAAGCGCTGGATCAAGACTTCCAAGGAAGCGTGGGCGGTCATCTCCTGGTTCATTAACAACGAGGCCGTCTTCACGATCGTGGCCGCCGTGGCCCTGGGCGTCGTCGTCATTCTGACGTGGCGCGCGTCGCGCGCGATCCCCACCGTCGGGTCCAACCCCGCCGAGAGCCGCCTGGGCCGCGCCCGCTCGCGCCTGTACAAGTCCATGGCTGGCACCGCCGCGATCGGCTACCTGTGCGGCGCCCTGCTCATCACCGTGGGCGTGGCCTACGGCAGCCAGGAGATCGAGCTCTCGCCGCCGGAGTCCTTCAGCGTCGTCGAGGACCAGGTGAGCGTCAACCTGGCCGATATTTCCGACGGCCACCTGCACCGCTTCGAGTACACGACCTCGGGCGGCGTGAAGGTGCGCTTCATCGTCATCCAGAAATCTGGCTCCTCCTTCGGCGTGGGCCTGGATGCCTGCGAGATCTGCGGGCCCTCGGGCTACTACGAGAAGGACGGCAAGGTCATCTGCAAGCTGTGTGAAGTGGCGATGAACATCGCGACGATCGGCTTTAAGGGTGGCTGTAACCCCATCCCCATTGACTACAAGGTCTCGAACGGGACACTGACCGTGCCGATTTCGGCGCTTGAGGCCTCGGCCTCCATCTTCGCGAAGTAAAGGGACTCACGTGTTTTTCCGAATGCTGCGAGGGGCCCTCACGAGGCGCGGTAACCGCCACCTCATGATCGCCCTGACCGTCGCCCTGGGCGCGGGTGTGGCCACGTCCATGCTCTCCGTCATGTTCAACGTGGGTGACAAGGTCAACCAGGAACTCAAGTCATACGGCGCCAATATTGTTGTGCGTCCTCAGGGTGCGGCCGTCCTCGACGACCTGTACAACACGGGCGAGGCCTCAGAGGCGCGCTCGTACCTGCGCGAGGACGAGCTGGGCAACATCAAGACGATCTTTTGGACCTACAACATCCTCGACTTCGCGCCGCTGCTGAGCGTGTCGGCGACCGACGCCAGCGGGGAACGCGTGCCCACGACGGGCACCTGGTTCAGCCACCACCTCGAGTTGGCCACCGGTGAGAGCGTCGAGACCGGTCTGGACAAGCTGCGCGGCTGGTGGGGCCTGGAGGGCGCCTGGCCCGGCGACGACGACCCGACCGGAGCGGTTATCGGCTCGTCCTACGCGGCCGCCCGAGGCCTCGGCGTCGGCGACTCCTTCACGCTCACCCGCGAGGGCGTCACCCAGGACTTCACGGTCACTGGCATCGTCACCACCGGCGACGACGCGGACCGCGGCGTGTTCATCCAGCTGCCTGCCGCCCAGACGCTCCTGGGCCGCGAGGGCGCCGTCGGAAGCGTCGAGGTTTCCGCCCTGACCACCCCGGACAATGACCTGGCCCGCAAGGCCGCGAAGAACCCGAACTCGCTGAGCGTGTCCGAGAAGGAAACCTGGTACTGCACCGCCTACGTGTCCTCGATCGCCTTCCAGATCGAGGAAGTCATGACGGACTCCGTGGCCCGCCCGGTGCGTCAGGTCGCCCAGTCCGAAGGCGTCATCCTGGAGAAGACCCAGCTGCTCATGGTCCTCGTGACCGTCCTGGCGCTCATCGCCTCGGCCCTGGCCATCGCGAACCTGGTGACAGCGGGCGTCATGGAGCGCTCCAGCGAGATCGGCCTCATGAAGGCCGTGGGTGCCAAAGACAAGCAGATCATCGCCCTGTTCCTGACCGAGACGATCATCGTCGGCCTGGCCGGAGGGCTCCTCGGATACGCGGGCGGACTCGGCCTCGCGCAGGCGATCGGCTACATGGTCTTCGGCTCGTCCATCGCTTTTGTGCCCGTCGTCGTCGGCCTCGTCGCCGTCCTCGTCATCCTTGTCGTCCTGGGAGCCTCCATTCCCGCGATCCGCTACCTGCTGCGCCTCAACGCGGCCGAAGTCCTGCACGGAAGGTGATTCCCATGTCCAGACGAGCAATGTTCTGGAAGATGGTCACCTCTTCCATCCTGCGCCGCCGCTCCCGCGTCCTCATCGCGGTCCTGGCCGTCGCCATCGGCGCGACCACGCTGTCCGGCCTCGTGACGATCGCCGTGGACGTGCCCGCCCAGCTGGCCCGCGAGATCCGCTCCTACGGCGCCAACCTGGTCGTCACACCCGCCGGCGAGGGGGCCCTCACGGACGAGGCCGTGGCCGCGTCCACCGCCCTGGTTCCCTCCGGCGCTCTCGTTGGATCCGCAGCCTTCGACTACGAGACCGTCACCATCAACGATCAGCCCTACGTCGCCGGCGGCGCAGACCTGGCGGCCGTGCAAGCCATGAACCCCTCCTGGTTCGTGGACGGGGCGTGGCCCCAAGACCTCGGACAGGTCCTCGTAGGCGAGCAGATCGCCTCGACGATCGACGTCAAGGCTGGCGACACCATCACGGTCAGCCAGCTGGACAGCAATGCCGCCTCGAAGGGCGCCCAGGGCCAGTCCGGCGCCACCCAAGACCCGCAGTCCGGCGCGGACGGGCAGGACGCAGCCCCGGCCTCGGCCCTGAAGGTCGACCCCAGGAGCGTCACCCTGACCGTCTCCGGCATCCTCAAAACCGGCGGCAACGAAGACGGGTACGTGTACATGTCCACCCAGGACATGTCCCAGCTGACCGGGACCAGCGACACGGTGACGCTGGCCGAGTACTCGATCGCCCTGGAGGGCGACCAGCTCAGCGCCGTCGCCGACGCCATGAACGCCGCGAACCCCGAGGTTCACGCCCAGACTGTGCGTCGCCTCGCCCAGTCCGACACGGGCGTCCTCGCGATGCTGCGCTCCCTCCTGGTCGTCATCACCGTCATCGTCTTGGCGCTGACCATGATCGGCGTGTCCACCACGATGATCGCCGTCGTTACCGAGCGCCGCAACGAAATCGGCCTGCGCAAGGCCCTGGGCGCCACCGGGCGCTCCATCACCCGCGAGTTCATGGGCGAAGGCGTCATGCTCGGGCTCATCGGAGGCGTCCTGGGTGCCGGGGCGGGCTACGGCCTCGCCGTCCTCATTTCCACCTCCGTGTTCCACCGGACCATCTCGCTGCACCCCGTGATCCTCCTCGGCACCGTCGCGTGCTCGATCCTCATCGCCGTCCTCGCCTGCCTCCCGCCCGTGCGCCGCGCACTGGCCGTCGACCCCGCGCTCGTCCTGCGCGGAGAATGAGAGCCACCATGACCACCCCCGACACCACCGCCGCCGCGACCGACGCGACCACCGCCGCCGCGACCGACGCGACCACCGCCGCCGCGACCGACGCGCCCGAGGCCACCGCGGCCTCGTCCTCTTCGGACGCGCTGCTGAGCCTCGACGGCGTCTCCAAGATCTACGGCGACCTGCACGCCCTGGACAACGTCTCGCTCGAAATCCCGCGCGGCCAGTGGGTCTCCATCGTCGGCCCCTCCGGCTCCGGCAAGACCACCCTCATGAACATCGTCGGTGCCATGGACACCGCTACCGAGGGCACCGTCATGCTCGACGGGCACGACATCTCCGACCTGACCGCCGACGAACTCACCGAGGTGCGCTGCCGTACCATCGGCCTCGTCTTCCAGCAGTTCCACCTCATCGGCCACCTGACGGCCCTCGAAAACGTCATGGTCGCCCAGTACTACCACTCGATGCCCGACGAGAAGGAAGCCCTCGAGGCCCTCGACCGCGTCGGCCTCGCCGACCGCGCCTCCCACCTGCCCCGCCAGCTTTCCGGCGGCGAGCAGCAGCGCGTGTGCGTGGCCCGCGCCCTCATCAACTACCCCAAGCTGCTGCTGGCCGACGAACCCACCGGCAACCTGGACGAAACCAACGAGGAGATCGTCCTCGACCTGTTCAACCAGCTCCACCAGGACGGCACGACCCTCATGGTCGTCACCCACGACGCGCTTGTCGCCGAACAGGGCCAGCGTGAGATCCGACTCGACCACGGTAAGGTCGTCAAAGAAACCTGGCACGACCACGACTTCTCGGCGCGAGCCTCCGGCCTCATCCTCCCCGGCCGCGACGGCGAAGGCCGCAGCGGAAAGGACAAAGTGCGATGACCACCACCCGACCCACCCACGCCAGCCGATCCCGCTGGGCAGCCCCGGCCTCGTTCGCGGTCCTCGGCGCGCTCGGCGCAACCATCCTGGGCGCGTGCACGCCTAACACCGGCCTGGACATGTCCAAGCCCCTGAGCGACGGCACGTGGACCGCCCAATCCAACCCCGACGACCAAGGCTCCATCGGCACGATCACCATCACCGTCGAGGGCGGGCACATCACCGCCACCTCCTACGAGACGACGCTGGCCGACGGCACCGACAAGGGCGCCGACTACGGCAAGAGCTCATCCGGTGAGGTCTTCAACCAGGACTACTACAAGAAGGCGCAGGCCGCCGTCGCCTCCTACCAGGAGTACTCCGACAACCTCACCAAGGTCGGCGACCCCGCCAAGGTCGACGTCATCACCGGCGCGACCGTCGCCCACCAGCAGTTCATCCAGGCCGCCATCCGCGCCATCGCCGCCGCCCAGGGCGTGTCCCCCGACGGCGCCGACGACATCGACATCCCCGGCCTGAACGACGCCACGAAGGACGCCGAGACCGGGGACTCCGACGGCTGAGGCCAGGGGGCGCTCGGGCAGCAACGAGGCCGTGGCCGATCCGTCGGGTTCAGCGCGCTCGGCGAAGCCCGTCAGTGTCGGCGAGGGCTCGTGCGCGAACGCCGCTGGGCTTGCGGGCGGGACCGATGCGGTGGCCGGTGTTGCTGTCGGCGCTGCTGCCGGTGCTGCTGCCGATCCTGCTGGTGAATCGGGCGTGGCTGGTGCTTCCTCAGGAGCGACAGCCGAAGCCGCGGTTTCGCCGATGTGGCGCTCCTCCTTTCCAGCCATGGGTACGCGCGTTGACCTGATCGGCTGGGGCGGGAACGGCATGGCTATCGTCAACGCCATTGTCGAGGTCGTGGCGCGCCACGAGGACCTGTGGAGTGTCTTCCGGGTTTCTTCCGAGGTATCGCGGCTCAATGCCGCTGTCGCTTCGGCTGGGGGCGGTGAGGGTGTTTCCCGTCACTTGGCTGAATCCGCGGAAGGCAGCCACGGCCTCGTCGTCAGTGAGGACACCGACCGGCTGCTGCGCGACGCGCTGGCGCTCGCGGAGGCGACCGGCGGGGCATTCAACCCGCTGATCGGGCCGCTCGTCGCGGCGTGGGACGTGCGGGCGATGCGCGCCGCGTTTGTCGCGGGAGCCCCGCTGCCTCCTGCGCCGTCCTCGCGCGTTGTGGAGGCGGCGTTGCGCGCGTCGTCGTGGGGCTTGCTGTCGCGGGTCGGCGAGCGGCGCTGGGCGGTGGGCGTTCCTGCCGAGTCCGTCGGTGGTGTAGATGCGCCCAGCCCGCGCCTCGACCTGGGCGGCATTGCGAAGGGGTACACCGCTGATGCATGCCGCGACCTGGCGGTGTCCATGGGAGCGCGCGGCGTCTTGGTGTCAGTGGGGACGTCGTCGGTGTCTGTGAGTGGTACTCGCGCCGACGGTTCGCCGTGGCGCGCAGGCCTGCGTGATCCTCACGGCGCGCCCACGGCGATTGCCGGCGTCGTGGAACTGCCTGCGGACGGCATGGCGTCCCTGTCGACGTCTGGGGACAACCTGGGGCCGCTGGGGGATGCTCGTGCGCTTTGTGCGGGGCCTGTGTCGGAGTGTGTGGCGGAGCGTGTGTCGGAGTGTGTGGCGGAGCGTGCGGCCGATCTGCGCGCGCGTGAAACATCGCGTGAAACACCCGGTGGCGGCGGTCGGATTTTCGACCATCACATCATCGACCCGCGTACGGGTTACCCCGCGCGTTCGGGCGTTCGGCAGGTCAGTGTCGTGGCCTCGTCGGGTGTGTTGGCGGAGGCGCTGTCCACCGCGCTGCTCGTCGATCCGTCCATCGATGTTTCGGACGTCGCGGCCCGCTGGGCCCGCGCGATGGGCGCCCCGGCCTCGGCGAAGGTAGTGGGCCTGGTGCGTGCGGCGCGGTGAACGAGCATTGCGCTAGAAGAGTAAGCAATGCACTAGATAGCACGGCATTGCACTGGATAGTAGCTAGTGCAATGCTTCCCTATGTGGTGCATCGCTGCCTAAGGCTGAACTGACATGGGGCGCGGCTTGGGGTAGCCCCGATGAGAGTATCGAACAGGGATTATCCACAGGCTTCGTTATGGTGCGAGTTATCCACAGGTGTCGGTTGTGTGGGTGACGAGTGCGGCTCGCATGAGGATCATCAATGTATGAGTATTCGATCGATGACGGTCCTGACATCGCCCTCACAGTCTGAGGGTACCCTTCAGCAACCACGTGCCGATGCGTGTGTGTGGATTCGGAAAGGTTGCTACGTCCGTGTTGATAGTCCTGATGCGTTCACGACTATCTGGGATTCATGGGCGACAGTAGCCCAAGCCAGGCTCCTTGCGGTATGTGTCGGAGCGAAGCGGCAGGCTGTTTTCGTCGGTAATAGTGCCCTCGTTGCGCGTTCAATTCCATTGTGGGAGGCCAATCCGGATGTTGTGGCGTGGTTCGGTGTACGACATGGAAAGCGGAGATTGCCTCCTGTTAGAACGATGGTAGCTACCGTTCCGCCGGTCTATGTCTACGCGACCACCAGTCGACCATCAGAAGACGCATTGGAAATCATCGATGGGCTCCGATGCGAATCTGTTATCGACGCGGTTGTGCGTATGGCGTGTCATTCAGAAGCTTTGAGTGCTTTTGTCGCAGCCTGCATGGTGTTGCGTCACGAGTCAGGCTTCTCGAAGTTTGCTCAAGATGAAGCCAGATGCCTGGCAGAAATGACCAAAGATGCGATGAAGGTACGTCTGATAGAACGGCGACGGGCGGCTACCTGCATTCCTTACAAGCGAGCGGAGAGAATCATAGACGCCGCTGACCCGGGCTGCGACAACCCTGCCGAGGCTGCACTGCTGTGGGTTCTCAAGTCGGTGAGTGCCTTCGAGGTCGTGACCCAGTTCGAGATCGTCGTCAACGGGCACCGCTACTTTGCGGATATCGCGATTCCGGGACTCATGATCATCTTCGAGTTCGATGGCATTGGAAAACTGGGCAAGGATGATGCTGAGTTCGCGCGGGCGAAGCGTGACTGGATCCAGCGAGAAAATGATCTGCGTAGTGCCGGGTGGACGATATACCGGGTCTCTTGGAGGGACTATGAAGATTTCGCCGCGTTACGTGCGTGGGCGATCAAGCTCCTCCGGCCGCATCAAGTTGCTATCCCTGAGCATGCCGAGGCACTGTGGGCGTTGCCGACTGAAGCGTGTGATGGCCCGAGTCGGCGTTTTCATACGCGCAGTCGGTAGTTATTGCGCTGGTTGCTGTAGCAGTGCACTAGATAGCAGAGCATTGCACTGGATAGTAGGTAGTGCAATGCCTCCCTATCTAGTGCAATGCTCCTCAAAACAGTGCATTGCTACTTGGGGACAGGGCGCATGTGAAGCAATTGCTAGTAGTAGCGAGCAGAAGTCGTGGCTATGGCGCACTCACTTCCCGATAATCCGCCCCTACTTCCCCGCAAGCAGCGTCGCCAGGTGGACGCCCCCGCGGCCCGCCAGCTGCGCGGCCTGGGTGCGGCACGAGAAGCCATCCGCCAGGTACACGGCATCCGGCTTCGCCGACAGGGAGGGCAGCAGAGAATGCGACGCGACGGCCACAGACAGGTCGTAGTGGCCAGCCTCCATGCCGAAGTTTCCGGCCAGGCCGCAGCAGCCCTCGAGCCGGGTCACGCGCGCCCCCAGCGACTCGAGCAGCGCCTGGTCCGCGTCCCACCCCATGACGGAGTAGTGGTGGCAGTGCGGCTGGGCGACGATCTCGACGCCCTCCAGGCTCGGCAGGCGCCGCGCGGAGGCGGGCAGGGCCGACAGCACCTCGGCGAGGGTGCGCGTCGCACCCGACACGAGCATCGAGCGCGGGTCGTCGGGCAGCAGGTCCAGCAGGTCGTCGCGCAGCACCGCCGTGCACGACGGTTCGACGCCGACGATCGGGATCCCCGACGCCGCAAAAGGCGCAAGAACGCCCAGCAACGACGCCAAGTGCTTCTTCGCCCCGCTCAGCTGACCCGTCGTAATCCACGTGAGGCCGCAGCACGCGTCCGGCGCGACGATCGGCGCGAAACCGTTCGCCTCGAGCACGTCGACGACCGCGCGCGCCCCCGTGTCGTCCAGGGTCTGGCTAAACGAGTCCGCCCACACGAGCGCGTACGGCCGCCCGCTGGGGTCGCGCGGCCCGCTCAGGATCGGTGAGTCCGCCATCGACGAGGCGGTGGCCCCCTCGCGCTCGCGTGCAGAGTTGGACGAGGCAGTGGCACCGCCGCGCTCGCGGGCGGAGTTGGACGAGGCCTGGGCGCCGCCGCGCTCGCGGGCGGAGTTGGACGAGGACTGGGCGCCGCCGCGCTCGCGTGCGGTGTTAGGCGAGGCCTGGGCGCCGCCGCGCTTGCGGGCAGAGTTGGACGAGGCCTGGGCACCGCCGTGCTTGCGGGCACCGGTCGCGGCATCGGAAGGTGCAGTATCGGAAGTCGGAGCGTCGGAAGATACGGCATCGTCAGGCGTGACAGTCGGGACAGAACTCGCCAGCAGCGACCGCTTGCGAGCCCATGCGGTGAAGGTGCCCGACTGGAGGGCGGGCATGCCTCGGCGAGGATCAAGGCCGATGATGCGGAAGGCGAGCGAGCGCAGGGGGCCCACCGACATGACGGCGTTTGCGACGGCGGCCAGGCCGGGCACGCGCGCGGTGACGCGGGTCAGGCGCGGCAGCCAGCCGAGCGTGTAGTGGCTGAGCGGGCGCATGCGGCCGCGGTAGGTGCGGAAGAGTGCTTCGGAGCGGTAGCGGGCCATGTCGACGCCGGCGGGGCAGTCGGCGGAGCAGGCCTTGCAGGCGAGGCATAGGTCGAGGGCCTCGAGGACCTCGGGGGAGTCGATCGCCTTGATGAGCTGCGAGTTCGCGGCCTCCTGGAGGATGCGGGCGCGCCCTCGGGTCACGTCCTTCTCCTCGCGCGTGGCCAGGTAGGAGGGGCACATGAAGGTGCCGGACACTCCGGCGCGGCATTTGCCGACGCCCGTGCAGCGGTGGACGGCGGCTGTGAAGTCGCCGCCGTCGTGGCCGAAGGCGAAGCCGCCGTCGGCGGGCATGGGACGCGCAGCAACGCGGCGCAGATTGAGATCCAACGGATCGACGCCCGGTTGGAGTTCGAGCTGGCCGCCAGCAACGGCGAGCGGGCCGCCAGCAACGGTGAGCGGGCCGGACACGTCGGATGGGCGCGAGGAGCCGGCGGCGGCCGCACCGCCAGATGCGCGAGCGGAACCCGCAGAACCATCAGCGCGCAGGGACGTTGGCATATCGGCAGCGCCTCTGCCCGGGGCCGGGCCCGCAGCGTCGGCCCCGAGAACGGAACCAGCGCCGAAGCTGCCACTGGAACCGGCTCCGCCACCATCTTGCGCGGCAAGAGCCCGCGCCGCACGAGTCCGCGCCCGGGCGCGGGAGGAGGCCTCGGCCTCGTCCATGGGGGCGGCGAGCACCCCGGGGTTGAGGAGGTTAGCCGGGTCGAAAACGTGCTTGACGCGCGCGAACAGGTCGAGCATGTCGGGGGAGTACATGAAGCGCAGGAGCTCGCCGCGGGCGCGCCCGTCGCCGTGCTCGCCGGAGACGGAGCCGCCGTGGGCGGCGCAGATGCGGGCCGCGGACTGGAGGAACGCGCGCGAGTGGGCGACGCCCTCGGGGGTGTCGAGCGGCATGGCGAGGCGCACGTGCACGCAGCCGTCGCCAAAGTGCCCGTACAGGAGCCCGTCGATGTCGAACTCTGACATGAGGGCGGTGAAGTCGCGCAGGTACGCGCCGAGGTTCTCGGGCGGGACGGCCGCATCCTCGAAGCCGGGCCAGGCCTGCTGGTCGCCGCCGCCCGCGCCGTCCGGAGGGGTGCGCCCGCCTAGGCCCGCACCGTCGGCGCGGATCCTCCACAGGGCCGAGGCCTGGGCCCCCGGCGGGTAGACGACCGTGTCGATGGCGGCAGAGTCGGCGCACAGGGCGCGTGCGCGCTCCAGGGAGGCGGTGACGTCTTCGCCGGGGGCGCCGACTTCGACGAGGAGCCAGCCTTCGCCCTCGGGGAGGGCGGGGACTGCGCCCGGGCCCTTGTGGGCGCGCACGACGTCGACGAGGCGACGGTCCATGCCTTCGACCGCGAGGGGGGAGTGGGCGAGCAGATTGGGAACGTCGTCGGCCGCCTCGATCATGGAGCGGTAGCCGAGGGCGGCGAGCACGGGAGCGTCGGGCAGGGGCACGAGGCGCACGGTGATCGACAGGATGAGGACGAGGGTGCCCTCGCTGCCCGCGAGCATGGCGGCGAGGTTGCGCCCGCCCTCTGGGGTGAGGTGTTCGAGGGAATAGCCGGAGACCTGGCGCTTGAAGCGGCCGAGCTGCGTGCGGATGGGCGCCAGGTTGGAGTCGATGAGGGACGCGAGCCCCGGAACGTCGTTCAGCTCCGAATCGTGCGAGGTCGTGGCCGTGAAGCGGCGCCCCTGTCCGTCCACGCAGTCCAGGGAGACGATGTTGTCGGAGGTGCGCCCCCAGGCGGTTGCGTGTGGGCCGCACGCGTTGTTGGCGACCATGCCGGCGATCGTCGCGCGGTTCTGGGAGGAAGGGTCGGGGCCAAAACGCAGGCCGTGCTTGGCGGCGGCGGCCTGGAGGGTGGAGCCGACGCAGCCGGGTTCGACGGTGGCGGTGCGGGCCTCGGGATCGATGGAGAGGACCCGGTTCATGTGGCGCGAGAAATCGAGGACGAGGCCGGGGCCGATCGCGTTGGACGCGCACGAGGTGCCGCCTCCTCGGGCGGTGAGGGGGACGCCGTGTGCGCGGGCGAGGTCGAAGGCCGCGAGGGCCTGCTCGGGCGTGCGCGGGAATGCGACGGCCAGGGGCGGGATGCGCGTGAGGCCGGCGTCGGAGGAATATCGCGCGCGCGTGCCGCTCGAAGAGTCGACGTCGATGAGTGCGCGCAGGTCAGACAGGAAGCTGTCGCTCATATTCCCAGTGTGTCACGCCCTGGCCACGCGGGACGGGTCTTCCCGCTGTGCGGATAGTCGCGACCGGGGACGAGGCCGTGGCCGGCAGGTGCGCCCGGGGACGAGGCCGTGGCCGGCAGGTGCGACCGGCTCACAATGGGGTTTGTCAAGTACCGATAAAGCCTCGGCTGCCCACGATGTGGCCTCAGGCAGGCTCGGGATCGTCGGTGAAAAACTTGGGGAAAGGGGTCACCGGAACGGGCATTCGTTCAACTGGCGGCATATGTGGGCTGACCGGGCGCGAAATATTGGGGTAGCGGCGAGGCATTGTCTTATTGTTCACGCAGTAGGGGGACAGTTCGTCGCGCGTCTCATCGGACGCTGGAACCCTGGGTTCTGGCGCCGAGTATTCAATGAGGCGCAGGGATCTTCTGCTCATTGTTACCCGCCTTGCCTGTCGTGTACTGCATGTTGCGCCCTGGTTTAACCGGATGGAATATGCTTCCTCGTCCGATTTGCGCGCATGGAATCACATCCTACACGATTGGGGTACTGCTATGGGGCGAATCTCAAGTAGTTATTCGACACGTGTCAGTGCGGGCCTCGTCGTCGGGAGCGGGCTGCCTTGAGTGTGGCCCACTCCGTGTCGGTCGTTTGCTTGCCACCGGCGATGATGGTGGCGACATCTTGAGAGGTGGGGGTGTCGTTGTTGACGTGGGCCATGGGGTCCGCGTCTGGTGAGTGTTGACAATGCGCCATATGATTACGTGGTATCTATCGCAATGTCCAAGTGTCATCCGATTTTCTTTTGAAACGTATGAAACAATGGCCACGAGCGCCCCATACACGTGAAGGATAGATCGATGGCCCTGTTTGAGTTCGAGGATGGACACCTCGTACCCGCTCAATTCGGGTACCCCGTGTCGCATGATCTGGGTCCTGACCTGGTTGACGCGATCTGCCAACAGGTCCTGCAGATTGTGTCGCGCCCGCTGTTCCCGGTGACATGGCGTGACATGACGGGACAGGTTGGTGAGGAGACGCCGCGCTTGACGGCGCTGGACGTGACGGGGCAAATCGTCTCGGTCGAGATCCTGAAGCTCCTAGACTCCGAGACCCTCATTACGTCACTGTCGCGTCTGGCAGTCGTGGCGTCGCTGTCCTGGTCGGATCTGGCGGCTGAGTACCCGTCGGGCCCCGAGGGTTTCCGCGCAGGCTGGGCGCAGTTCCGCGACTCGATGCCGCCTGCCGTTGGCCCGGGCCCCCGCCTGATCATGGTCGCTGGCGAAATCGATCCGTCGGTGCGTCCCGCCCTGTCGATTCTGGCGACCTCCGGCGTCGAGGTGCACCTGATGAACCTGCGCCAGATGTCGAACGGCCGCCTCTTCCTCGACGTGAACGCGGTCGGACCGCGCCTGTATGGCCACGCCCCGCAGCTCCTCGGTTCCTCCGCCGCCGCCCCCGCGATCACCGCGGGTTCCGTCCCGGTCGAGGCCTCGGCTGAGTCCGCCGAGTGTGAGGCCACCCCCGATGCGACCGAGCAGGACGAGGCACCGGCCATTCCTGCTCCGCCCGACCCGCCCTCGGCGGATACCGACGAGGAGAATGCGACCGAGTCGGAGACGCCGACGACGCGCCCCACCCCGAAGGTCGCCCCGCACCTGCGCGACGTGTTCCACTACTCGGTGGACGAGGAGCCCCCCGCTCCCTGGAAGTCCGAGGACGACGGCCAGGATCAGGCTCAGGACGCCGCCGAGGAGCAGGCCGACGAGGCCGGTGCCGATCTGGAGGATCAGGCCGAGGAATCCGCCGACGCTGAGCTGGAAGACGAGCGCGGCGCAGACGCCGACGAGGCGCCCAGCGACGAGCTCGTGGAGGAGGAAACCGACGACGCTGAGGATGCCGACGCTGACTTCGACGACGCCGAGCGCGCCGACGAGGGTGAGGCTGGTGCCGAGTGCGACAGCGACG
Source organism: Pauljensenia sp. 20925_1_34 (assembly GCF_041432775.1). NCBI lineage: Bacteria > Bacillati > Actinomycetota > Actinomycetes > Actinomycetales > Actinomycetaceae > Pauljensenia > Pauljensenia sp. 20925_1_34. Next base: position 36,272 of record NZ_JAPWAG010000012.1, read on the forward strand.
CCGAGCGCGACGAGGCTGAGGACCACGAGGGTGAGGCTGAGCGCCGCGAGGACGAGTCCGCCGACGAGGCTGAGGATCGCGAGGACGCCGACGCCTCTGAGCGCTCCAACGAGCAGGGCCAGGACGGCGATGAGCACGTCGCCGAGGAGAACGCGGACTCTGAGGGCGAGCACAGCGGTGATGACATCGGCGACTGTGAACACGACCATCCCGAGGAGCGCGCGGTATACATGAACGAGGAGCTGGACATCGAGGAGGCCGACGTGGATGGTGAGCAGCGCTGGGAGCGCCCCGCTCACCTCGGCAGCCGCGCGTCGCGCCGCAGCCACTCCGAGGCCGTCGAGCTCAACGACGGCGGAGCGACAGAGGCGGCCACGGCCTCGTTTGTGGATCGCGAAGAGGAATCCCCGGAGGTTGTTGCGGCCCGCGAAGAGGGCGTGCCCGTCCTCGGGCGCGACGAGGATGGCCTGCGCACGCTGGCCCAGATCCTCGGCGAGGATACGCCCCTTGTGGCTCGCGGCGAGCTGGGCCTGCCCAGCGACCTGGTGCTGGCCGCCAGCGGCGCGATCTCGGGCGCCGGCCTGACCTACCCGTCCCTGGACACGATGCTGACCGCGCGCGGCATGAGCCACATCGACGTGTGGTCGCTCGTGCGCATCGGCGACCGCCTGGGCCCGACGCTGGCCGAGGCCCTTGACGAGGTCAACCGCGAGATCGTCCGCGAATACGCGAAAGCGCCTCGCGAACGCCGCATCGCGCGCCACTGACACGCCACAGAGTACGCGGCGGCCCGGGATCAACCGATCCCGGGCCGCCCTGTCTCACGCAACGATGCGGCCCGCGTCCGTCGCTCGCTGCCTGACCGCGCCGCGATCCGCGACGAGGGCGCCGCGCGTCCGCCGCCGGGGCGCGAGGTGCCGCGCGACGAGAGCGTGCCCGGCCACGGCCTCGTCGCCCGGGGTGCTACCCGATGAACGCGCCCAGCCAGCCGCGCATGGTCGCGTACACTGCCTCGCGCACGGGCGCGTCCGACAGGACCAGGTCGTGCTTGCCGGGGAAGCGAGCGATCGTCACCAGGTCGGACAAGCCCAGGCTGCGCTGCGCGATCACGACCGGGTCCAACACGGTGTCGGACGTGAAGACGCGCTCGCACCACTCCTCCTCGACATAGGCCGACGTGGACACCATCGACAGGACCGGGCACTCCAGGTGCACGTCCTTCTCGATCGTCTCGTGCCCAGCCATGATCGCCTCGAGCCACGAGGCCGGGACCGGGTAGGACTCGGGGCGCTTCCACTCCTGGATGATCGGCCAGCCGGCGACCGACGGGTCCTGCGCCGACAGCCCCTCGGGAATATCCAGCTCCGAGGAGGCGCGCCCCGCGAGCGAGCGACCGTAGTGGCCGGTCCCGCCCGAGGGCACCTCCCACATGGGGCTGCGCGCCGCGATGCGCCCGATGACGGGAGCCATCGCCCCGCGCCAGGTGGCCATCGACTGCATCTCCAGCCAGCCCGAGTTCAGGATGAGGCCGCCCAGGACGCCCGGGTGGCGGTGCGCCCACAGGGTCGCGATCAGGCCGCCCGTCGAGTGCCCCATGAGAACGATCGGCTCGTCGTCGCGCTCCTCGCGGATAATCTCGATGGCCTCGCCGATCTCCTCGTCGTACACGGACAGGTCGTCCGTGTAGCCGATCGTCTGGTGGGGGCGCAGGGAGCGCCCGTACTTGCGCATGTCCAGCGCGTAGAACGCGGCCCCGGCCTCTCGCAGGTGGTCGGCCATCTCCGTCTGGAAGAAGTAGTCGTTGCGCCCGTGCAGGTACAGGATCGTCATGCGGGCGTTTGTGGGCGGGGTCGCGCGCACAAGGGTCGCCACGCAGGGGCCCTCCGCGTCCTCGATCAGCTCGATCGTGCGCGACTCGTACCCGTCGCCCAGGATGTCGGTGCGCCAGTCGGGGCCGGGCGGGCCGACCTCGCCCCAGGGGGCCATGACGTCGCGCTCGGGCGTCGGCTCGTTCGACGAGGCCGGGGCCTCCACCCCGGAAAAATCTGGTAGGCCGGTCGCGTCGGGGGAACCCGGGCCTCCCTGTGAAGGATTGCTGGTAACGCTCATGTGATCAGCATAACGCGAGAGCCAGCCCCGGCCTCGTCGATCGAGCGAGAGGTCGGGGCGGGCGCAGAGACGGGGGTGCGGCGGCGGGCCTACGCGAAGGAGGACGCGCGCGAGGGGATGCGCTCGTTGAGGAACTCGTTGAGCAGGGCCGTGAGCTGATCGTGCTCGATGAGGAAGCCGTCGTGCCCGTGGTCGGAGTGGATCTCGCGATAGAACGCGCCAGGAATGCCGGAGGCCATCTGCCAGACCTGCTCGGGGAAGAACAAGCGGTCCGAGTCCACGGCGACGACGAGCGTACGCGCGGTGACGGCCTTGAGGGCCTGCGCGACGCCACCGCGGTCGCGGCCCACGTCGTGAGAGAGCATCGTGCGGCACAGCGTCACGTAGGAACCCGCGTCGAAGCGGCGCACGATCTTTTCGCCGTGGTAGTCCAGGTAGGACTCCACCGCCAGGCGCCCGCCGTGCAGGGGATCCTCGTCGTTCTGGGGGATGCGGCCGAAGCGCTCGTCCAGCTCCGAGGGGGAGCGGTAGGTCGTGTGCGCGATCTGGCGAGCCAGGGCCAAGCCGGCGGTGGGGCCGGGGCCCGCGTAGTAGTCGCCGCCGCGCCACGCGGGATCCAGCTCGATCGCGCGGATCTGCGTGTGCGTCCACGCCGCCTGGTCGGCCGTCGTCTGCGCGCCGGAGGCCACGACAACGAGACGGCGCACGCGCTCGGGGTAGGTGACCGCCCACTCGATCGCGCGGTGACCGCCCAGGGATGTGCCGATGACGATGTCCCACGTGTGGACGCCGAGGAGGTCGGACAGGAGGGCCTCGGCGCGAACCTGGTCGCGCGTGGAGATCACGGGGAAACGCGAGCCCCAGGGCGCCCCGTCCGGCGCCAGCGAGGCCGGGCCGGTCGAGCCCTGACAGCCGCCCAGCACGTTCGCGGCCACCACGTAGTAGCGCTCGGTGTCGATGATGCGCCCCGGGCCCACGATCTGGTCCCACCAGCCGGGGGTCGGCTGCCCGGGCGCGGCGTCGCCGTACACGTGGGCGTCGCCGGTCAGGGCGTGCAGGATGAGGACCGCGTTCGAGCCGGCCTCGTCCAGCTCGCCCCACGTCTCGTAAGCGAGCGTCACGGAGGGCAGGATCTCGCCGTTTTCGAGGCGCTGGGCGCCCAGGTTCGCGAACTTTCGGAACGCGACCGGGTCGCCTTCGCGCCACGCGCCGGAGACGGGAGCGGGGGGCAGGTTGTGGCGGCTCATGGGGGCCTTCTTTCGCTGGAGCGGGACGTCGGTGTCGGGCTGGGGAGTGGAGGAATGCGGTGGCCTCGGCGGATGAGGAGAGTGTGTATTGCGCCGAGGCCACCGACAGTAGGGGCTCAGGCCGTGGCCGCGCGGGCCGCGTCGAAGCCGAGCTGCAGGTCGGCCAGGATGTCCTTGATGTTCTCCAGGCCGATCGACAGGCGCACCGTGCCCGGCGCGACGCCGGCCTTGGCCAGCTCCTCCTCGGTCAGCTGCGAGTGCGTCGTCGAGGCCGGGTGGATGACGAGGGACTTCGCGTCGCCGATGTTGGCAACCACCGGCAGGAGCTGCACGCCGTCCGCGAAAGCCCGGCCGGCCTCGTACCCGCCCTTGATGACGAAGGAGAGCAGGCCGCCCGTGCCCAGCGGCGCGTACTTCTTGCCCAGCTCGTAGTAGGGGGAGGACTCCAGGCCCGCGTAGTTGACGGACTCGACGTCCGGGTGTGCCTCCAGGAAGCGGGCGACCGCCAGCGCGTTGGAGACGTGGCGCTCGACGCGCAGTGACAGGGTCTCGATGCCCTGCGAAATAAGGAACGCGTTGAAGGGGGAGGTGACGGCGCCCAGGTCGCGGTTGATGAGCGTCTGGATGCGCAGCAGGAACGCCAGGTTCGCGCCCAGCGCGCTGCCCACGCCCATGTCACGGGCGTAGACGAGGCCGTGGTAGGACTCGTCCGGCGTGTTGTAGAGGGGGAAGCGCTCGGGCTGGGAGGCGAAGTCGAAGTTGCCCGAGTCGACGATCGCGCCCGCGATCGAGGTGCCGTGGCCGCCCAGGTACTTGGTAGCGGAGTGGACGACGATGTCGGCGCCCCACTCGATCGGGCGGACCAGGTAGGGGGTGGCGACCGTGTTGTCGACGATGAGGGGCACGCCGACCTCGTGGGCGAGGGCCGCGATGGGCTCGATGTCGAGGATGTCGCCCTGCGGGTTGGGGATGGTCTCGCCGAAGAAAGCGACGGTCTTGTCGTCGGCGAGTGCGCGCCAGGCCTCGGGGTCGAGCGGGTCGGACACGAAGCGGGTCTCGATGCCCAGGCGGCCCAGCGTGTTCTTCAGGAGGGTGACGCTGCCGCCGTACAGGGAGGGGGAGGCGACGATGTTGTTGCCGGCGACCGCCAGGGCCAGGATGGAGAGGGCGGTCGCGGACTGGCCGGAGGAGACGAGGAGGCCGCCGACGCCGCCCTCGAGGGCCGCGATGCGCGCGGCGACGCCATCGGTCGTCGGGTTTGTCAGGCGCGTGTAGATGGGGCCCGGGTCCTGGAGGGCGAAGCGGCTCGCGGCCTGCGCGGTGTTCTCGAAGGCGTAGGAGGAGGTCTGATAGATGGGTAGCGCGGTCGCGCCCGTGGCGGGGTCGAGGTTGTATCCGGCGTGAATCTGCTTGGTTTCGAAGGACCAGTCGTTGGCGGTCATCGTGCGGCTCCTGTTGTGAAGGGGGGTGGTGTCTCTGGTTCCCCTGTGGCGGGCCGCTTAGGCGGTGTTATGAACATGCGTCAAGGCGCGTCCCGCTCTCGGGGGACTGCGCGGCAGTCGCTTGTGCTGACGCGCAGTCAGCGGCACATTCGACGGTTCATGAGGTCCATTCTTTGTCATGGGCGAGGCCGTGGCTCGGCGGTCCCGGATGGTGGACTTTTGTGACGGGATGGGGGCGTGTTGAGACCGGGGCGCAAAATGTGATAGGGAGTACATCTTTGCGTCATCTAGGCCCAGGTTTTCTGGTAATTGTGCGGTAAGTGTGGGGCTGGTGGTGCAAATGGTGCGATTGTTGCGACTGTGAATCGTGTGGATGTTGGTGTGTTTGTTGCCAAGGGTGACGAAAGTGGATAGGCTTCTTCCTAGTACGCGCCCCCGGGCGTCCACCCACTCATGCACACGAGATGAGACGACGATGAGACAACGCGGAACAATCCGCACGGCCCTGACGGTGTTTGCCGCCAGTACCCTGCTGGTCCTGCCGCAGCTGGCGCAGGCGACTCCCTCTGAGGAAGAAATCGCAGCGGCGAAGGCGGCCGAAGAAGCCGCCTCGATGAGCGTCGCCGAAATTGAGGTCAAGCTCGCCGAGGTCAACGCGGCCGCGGCAACCGCCACCCAGAACGCCCAGATCGCCGGCGAAGACCTCAACGAAGCCCAGATCGAACTGGACGCGGCGACCGCGACTGCCACCCAGGCCTCGGCCGACGCTGACGCCGCCGAAAAGGCGTTCAATGACGGCAAGATGCAGGTCGCATCCGTCGCTCAGGCCACCTACCGCAACGGCGGCGGCTCCCTCGATGTCATCGCGCCCTACCTCAACTCCGACGGCCTGCGCGCCGTCGAAACCAAGCAGACCGGCATCAGCTCCTTCTCCACCTCCGCCGAGGTGAAGATGCAGAACGTTGCCGCCCTTGAACAGGTCGCCAAGGTGACGCGCGACGCGGCCAACACCGCCCGCGACAACCAGCAGAAGGCCACCGACGAAGTCCAGGCTCGCACCGACGCCGCCAACAAGGCCGCAACCGACGCGCAGAGCCAAGCGAACATCGTCGCCGCGCAGCGCGACGCCTACGTCAAGGAGCTGGCGGACAAGCAGGGCACGACCGTCGACCTGATCAACCAGCGCGAGGCTGCCCTCGCCGCCGAACGCAACGCCGCCGAGCGCGCCGCCGCCGAGCAGGCCTCCGCCGCGACCGCCGCCGCCGACGCCCAGAGCCGTGGCGACTCCGCCACCCCGGCACCCGCGGCCGATGCTGCTCCCGAGGCCCCGGCCTCGTCCCCCGCGAACGAAGCGCCCGCCGCGCCGGCCGCGTCGGCCGCGCCGACCGAGGAAGCGCCTGCGCCCGCCGCGCCGGCCGAGGAAGCGCCCGCGCCCGCGCCCGCGCCTGCCGAGGAAGCGCCCGCGCCCGCGCCTGCACCTGCGCCCACGTACGAGGAGCCTGCGTACGAAGAGCCCGTCTACGAGGAGCCTGCGTACGAGGAGCCCAGCTACTCCTATGGCGGCGCGTCCACCGCGATCGCGACGGCTATGACCTACCTGGGCGTGCCCTACGTGTGGGGCGGTGAATCCTACGGCGGCGTCGACTGCTCCGGCCTGACCATGCTCGCATGGGAGAGCGCGGGCGTGGACCTGCCGCACCTCTCGCGCGCGCAGTACGGCTACGGCACGCACGTGTCGCTGGGCGACATGGAGGCGGGTGACCTGATCTTCTGGTCCTCCGACGGCACCCAGTCCGGCATCTACCACGTCGCCATGTACCTGGGCGACGGCCAGATGATCGAAGCTCCCACCTTCGGCGTTCCCGTGCGCGTTACCGGCGTGTACAGCTGGGGATCGATCATGCCCTACGCAGTGAGGCTCTGAGTCGATTAGTTGTGAAACCGGGGGCCGCGCAGACTGTGTCTGCGCGGCCCCCGGCGTTTGGGTGTGGTCTGCGTGGCTGTGGATTGGGGCTTCTGTTCGGTCGTTCCTGTGATGATTGAGATGGTTTCCTAACAATGTCGCACGTAATTCCCTTGTGGCTATTTCAGGTTTTGAAATGTGATCGTTGGTATTCTGCGGTTTTCTCGGTACCTATTAAAGGTTAGGGTGACCAAATTACGTGCGACTTTTGGGAGGAGGGGCGTGGCCTGTGTGGGTGTGATCCGTTTCAGTGCGGTATCGTCCGCGTTCTTGTGTCTGTTGTGTGGGTGCTGTGGATTGGGGCTTCTGTTCGGTCGCTCCCGTGATGATTGAGATGGTTTCCTAACAATGTCGCACGTAATTCCCTCGTGGCTATTTCAGGTTTTGAAATGTGATCGTTGGTATTCTGCGGTTTTCTCGGTACCTATTAAAGGTTAGGGTGACCAAATTACGTGCGACTTTTGGGAGGAGGGGCGTATCTCGCCGTCGTTGTCGCCGTCGCCGCCGTCGCCGTCTCCTCTGACCCCGGCCTCGGCTAGCATGACACGCATGGAGAACTCAGCTGATCGCGACCGGCAGTCATCGCCTCGGAGTGGCAAGTCGATACCCACCGTGTTTACGAACGCTGAGAAGCGTGGGTTGCGCCTTTTTCTGGGGTTGATGGCGCTCGGCGTGTACTGGCTCATATGGCATTACCACCAGCGCGGGGAGTGGGGTCTGTTGTCGATGCGCACCCAGCTCGGTGGCCTGGTCTTCCCCGTGTTCGCCACGCTCCTGTGGCTGCCCATCGTGTGGGCGACGTTGCGCTGGTGGCTGCGCGACATGCTGCGCGCAGCGAAGGGGCCCTCGCGTGGGAAACATGCGAAAGAGCCTGCCCCGGGCCTGGCCCTGTTCTCCCTCGCGATAGTCGTCGGTATCCTCGCGGCGGTCGTCTACCCGTCGTGGCAGCAGCGTGTGGCGCTTGCTCAGGATTGGTGGCAGGGTCCTGTTCGTCATGACAACGTCAGGTGTGTGGTCAAGGGTGACTTGAGCTCCCTGTCCACGCTGAAGAGTCAGTCCTGGAAGTTCGCCGAGTTCGATCTGGTTGGGGAGGACGGGTATTCGCAGCACTTCATGTTGAAGTTCGCTGACCTTGACAGGGAGACCGACCGTATTGACAGCCCCTTCAACACGGTTGCGGACGTATGCGAGTTGCCGTGGACGACGATGACTGTGCGTGTCTACCCGCGCACGGGCATCATCGACGAGGCGTCGGTGAGCAAGTAGAGCAGGCGGAGCTTCGTGGGTGGTGCTCCTCGACGAGGCCGGGGTGCGGTATGAGGCTAAAGGCGTGGGGGGTACGATGGGGGTATGGCATCGATCGAGACAAGCCCCGACTCGGCCCGCTCAGACCTGTCTATGAAATATCTCTTCACTTCGAAGAACTTGACGCATCGTCAAAAGCTCTACAGGTGGGTCGTTATCGGCTGCTGGGTTGTGATGGGATATGCGTGCGTCGCCGTCATCGTCTTCAACGACGACTGGGGACAGTGGAGGTTCTACGGCGGGTTTGCCGCGATGGGGCTCCCGCTCCTGGTGCTCTTCTTCTCGTTGCGCTTCGTGTGGGCGTTGCTGCGGCGTCTGGTGCTAGTCGCTGTCGGGCGCGTCGGCTCCTCGCCTGCGGGAGGGCGGGCGCCGGGGAGTGTGGCTGGGCCGCTCCTGGGACTCGGGTTCATTGGGTGTGTCCTGTGGTTGGTCGGCTACATCTCGTTCATGTACCAGTGGTCCTATGTGGAGGATGCACGCCAGGGGAGTGTGCGTCATGAGAATGTCATCTGCCAGAACTTTCGCGTTGGGCGAAGTACTGGAAAGAACTCGCATGCGCAATATGTTTTTGACCTGGTGAGCGAGGATGGCTTCTCGTGGACCTACCGTATGCGCCGGTCCTCAATGGATGACAAGGTCGAGAAGGGCGAGGAGCCCTACGCCTCTGTCATGTCCACCTGTCGGGGCGAGACGAGCGGACTTGGGATTGTCGTCTATGAGCATTCGGGCATTATTACCGAGGCCTGGACGAATCAAGCGGGTGGGGGACACTGAGCGCTCGCGGGTCTTGTTGGCTGAGGGGGACAAGGGCTCAGCTGTTCTCACCATGAGCGTCGTGTGAAGAATGTATGGGGCAAAGGGCATGTTGTGTTGCCGGGGCGCGTTCCAGGCGTGGCATGTGGGTGTGAACAGATCAGGGGAGGCGTCATGTGGCCCGCCTCAACCTCAACGTCAGACGGTGGAGGGGTATGACTGGGATCGGGGGTGGCATCACCGGCCGTATAGGTGGGTACCTGGGCCCCGTGGTCTGCACTTTGAGTGCAAGGATGAGAGGTGCGGAGTTTTCGGTGGGGCTCGCGGTGGTCAGTATCAACACGGCACAACATGAGTCGCTACGTGCGACCTGTGCGACGCTCGCGGTGGGGCAGCGTCAATGGGGCCCAATTAATCCGCCCAACGCGCCCGGGGTTGTGGCGGGGAGTGGATGGGTCCTGTCAGTTCCGCGTTTGTTCTTGTGTGTTGGGGCGCTGCATCCGAACTGTAGGCAATGCACCTCTTCTGTTCGGGTGCGCCGCCGCGTAACGGGTGCAGTGCCCCTTATCGGGTGCAGTGCCCCCGTGCTTGTGGGGGTTGTGGGGGTTGTGGGGGTCTTCTGAGCTTGGGCTGTCTTCTGCTTGGGGCACTTCGTGGGGTCTTTGTGGCGTCTCATGTTGTGGTTCCTCAGAAATGTCGCACGTAATTCCCCGACAGGTATTTCAAACGTTGAAATCACATCGTTGGAATTCTGCGGTTTTCTCGATACCTATGAACAGTTAGGGTACCCAAATTACGTGCGAGTTTTGGTTGATGAGGCGCCGCCCGAGGGGCGCTGGAAGAGTTTGCGGCCAGCGACCTGGGAGCGCGCTACCCCCAAACGGCCCTGACCTGGCAGCGTGCATGGCAGTGTTTCGCGCCGTTCTTGGCGTTCCCGCCCATGTTGCGCCGCGTCGTGTACACCACCAATGCTATCGAATCGTTGAACTACCAGCTCCGTAAAATCACCAGGAACCGCGGGCATTTCCCCAGCGAAGAAGCCGCCGTCAAACTCTTGTGGCTGGGAATTTGCAACATCGAAGACAAACGCGCCGCCCAGCGCCTCACAGACGCTGGCAAACCCGCCAACAAACGAACAGGACACACCCGCCTCATCCAAGGGCACACCACCACCAACTGGAAACAAGCCCTCGCCCAACTCACCACCGCCTACCCCGACCGAATCACCCCCTACCTCTAACCCCTATACGCAGAAAAATTGACAGGCTCGGACCCGTTGAGGAACGTTGCACCCGTTGAGGAACGTTGCACCCGTTGAGGAGCGTTACACCCGATCAGAACGGGTGCAATGCTCACTGAAGGGGTGCACGTCCCCATCAACAACAAGCTTTATCGCGGATGCGCTTCCTAGGCAAAATGGACACCACGACTAGCCCATTCCATACACCGACGCTCCAGCCAACGCCGCATATCTGAGTCCCAAGCACCGGCCACGAGGCACATCCACGACGACGCAGCATCCATTCCGCCAAAGTGCAGACCCATTAAGCAAAAACAGCCAAATTTCGTGGAATTTTGGTGAATGGGTCTACGGTTTGGCGAAAGCCACCGCCTGGAACCACTACGCACACACCCATAAGCCCACACAGCCCGCTTCTAGCAACAGCTGACCACACTTTCACTTGTTCTAAGAGGCAGCGCACCCGATCCGTAGGCATTACACCCCTTCCGTTCGGGTGCAGCGCCACATAAGAGGTGCACCGCCACGTAACGGGTGCAGCGCCACATAACGGGTGCAGTGCCAGCTGCTTGCCCCCTGCACGCCAGTCCACACGCAACGGTGACGAGGGTCAGCTGCGCCTTCGCGAGGTCGATCATGTCCACCAATCCACACGCAACGGCGACGAGGCAGTCCTCCCCACTGTGCGACGCAGTCACCTCTGCACGCACCGACCACACTTTCACTTGTTCTAAGAGGCGGTGCACCCGATCCGTAGGCATTACACCCCTTCCGTTCGGGTGCAGCGCCACATAAGAGGTGCACCGCCACGTAACGGGTGCAGCGCCCCCGTGCTTGTCGGGGTTGTGGGGGTCTTCTGGGCTTGAGTTGTCTTCTGCTTGGGGCACTTCGTGGGGTCTTTGTGGCGTCTCATGTTGTGGTTCCTCAGAAATGTCGCACGTAATTCCCCGACATGTATTTCAAACGTTGAAATCACATCGTTGGAATTCTGCGGTTTTCTCGATACCTATGAAAAGTTAGGGTACCCAAATTACGTGCGACTTTTGGTTGATGAGGCGCCCCAGGCGAACTCCTGTGTTCGGTCGTCGTCCCACGACACTGCCCACGATCCCCGGGACAGCTCACCGAGCCGGATTAGCCGCACGGCACTTCAGGACGAACCCGCCCTCCTGACAACGCATCCCCACAGCCACCAAGCCCAGCTCCACCAACCCGCAATAGGCCGTCATATCCAGAGCAGGAAAGGTAGCTCACCCATGTCGGGGCCTCCCAGCGTTTGAAGTGTCGCAACCTCAATCATCGGGCAGGCCCCGACCCCATGCCAACACCACCCCCCACACCCCAAAATGCGAAGAGCCGCATTACCCCGCAGGCAACAAAAAGGTGGCCCCCGCTCGCGTGAGCGGGGGCCACAGTGCCCATGATGCAGAGACGGCGGGGCCGCGCGAACGTCCTGGTTCGCGCGGCCCCGCCGTGAGGTGTGGTGGCGGCTCAGTGCTCGCCTTCGTGCTCCTTGAGGCGCTCGTAGGAGCGGCGAATCTCGGCCTCCGCTTCTTCGCGGCCGACCCAGTGCGCGCCCTCGACGCTCTTGCCGGGCTCGAGGTCCTTGTAGACCTCGAAGAAGTGCTGGATTTCGAGGCGGTGGAACTCGGAGACGTCGTCGATCTCGGTGCGCCACGACGCGCGCTGATCGGATGCGGGAACGCATAGGACCTTGTCGTCGCCGCCCTTTTCATCGCGCATGCGGAACATGCCGAGCGCGCGGCAGCGGATCACGCAGCCGGGGAAGGTGGGTTCTTCGAGGAGCACCAGCGCGTCCAGGGGGTCGCCGTCTTCGCCCAGGGTGTCGTCAATGAACCCATAGTCGTCCGGGTAGCGGGTTGAGGTGAAGAGCATTCGATCCAGGCGGATGCGTCCCGTCTCGTGATCGATCTCGTACTTGTTTCGATTTCCCTTGGGAATCTCGATGGTGACATCAAACTCCATGTTCAAGCCTTCCGTGAATCAGCCCCAAAGTTCGGGGTCCGGTTGGTTGTGTGGGTGCTTGGACGGGTACTGTAGCTACCTAGGTAACCACGAAGGGATATCCATGCATCGCACGTCTATGGGGCCAATTGTAAGCGCTACCGCTGCACTTGTGGCGGCTGTCGCCTTTTTGAGCGCTGGTTGCGCTCCGGCGGGTCCCTCTCCTTCTGCAGCTCCGACCGCCGCTCCGGTGGAGGCTGCGACTGCTTCTGTGCCCGCCCAGGCGGCTGGCAATCCGGTGACTGAGGCGCAGGTGGAGCAGCTGTGGCGCCCTGTTGCGGGTGGGGCGGCCACTGGTGAGTACACCGCGTGGGGTGTTGTCGTGGATGCTCAGACGGGCGAGATTCTGCTCGATGAGGACGCGGCGATTGGCCATACGCCTGCATCTACCACGAAGACGCTGGCTGCTTTTTCGGCGCTGACGCATTTGGATCCCACGGACACGCTCGAGACGAGCGCGCAGCTGAGCGGCGACGAGCGCACCCTGTACCTCGACTCGGAGGGTGATCTGCTTCTCGGCGCGGGCGCGTCCGACGAGACTGATGTGTCGGGTCGGGCTGGTCTGGGGACCCTCGCGGCGAACACGGCGAGCGCCCTTGCCGACCGTGGTATTACATCTGTCACGTTGAACTGGCGTGGGACTCTCTTCGAGGGGGCCACGCACCTGCCGTCGTGGGACGCGCAGGAGGTCGGCGGCTACGAGGGGCACGTTGGCCCGATGGCGATTGATGCCGGGCGTACCTCTCCGGGCGCGTTCGACTTCCACGCGGATGCCCCCGGTTATGTCGCCCAGGTTTTCGCTCAGGCCCTGACCTCCGCGGGCGTCGCCGTGACGATGGGCCAGGCTGGTGAACCTCCGGCGGGTGCGCAGACAGTGGCGTCGGTGTCTTCGGCGACGATGGGCGATCAGCTGCGTTGGATGCTGGCACACTCCGATAACACGCTCGCGGATCAGTATTGTCGTCTCGCGGCGGGTGCTGCGGGGCAGCCCACGACCTACGCGGGTGCGATCGCCACGATCAAGGCTGACCTGCTCCAGGCGGGTATCCCCACGAGCGGCATGATCCTCGAGGACTGCTCGGGTCTGTCCACCAACGACAAGCTCAGTGCCAACACGCTGGTTGGCGTCCTGAAGGCGTCGTATGCGGCGCGGGGTAACCAGGCGGAACTGATTCGTCTCCTGCCGTGGGCGGGACTGGTGGGCACGCTTTCGCAGCGTATGCTCGATGAGCCGGCGGTCGGCAATGTTCAGGCCAAAACGGGTGCGCTTCAGGGTGTGACGGCGCTGTCGGGCTCGGTGAAGACGAAGAGCGGCCGGGTACTCCTGGTGGTCGTGGGGCATGACCTGGTTGAGGGCGGTGCGCTGCCCACACGCTGGCGCCTGGACAGCTTCGAGGAAGGGCTCGCCGAGCTAGACTAAGTGCATGGATATGCCGTTTGGTCCGCGCGACGTCGCGGGAGTTCTCGCTTCGATGTCCTACGCTGGCCCCTCGGCCTCGCGTGTGGGAGCCTCCGCTGTGGTGGCGCGCCTGCGCCGTTCGGCGGTGTGGTCGGAGCGCTGGCTTGCTGAGCTGTCCACCCTGCCCGAGGCCTCGGCGACCGTGGCAGCCTCGCGCACGCTTGTCGTTGATCGTCGTGGGTTGATTCGCCGGGTTGGGGCGATCCTGGATCGTTTTGAGGACACGCGCACGCCGCTGGTGCTCGCGGCCGAGGCCGTGGTGCTGCGGGCGCTGGCCAAGAGTGCGACCGGCATCTGGGATGTCGCCTCCGGGTGCAGCGTGCTGGTGGCGCCCAACGTGCTGGCGGATGCGCAGCGCTACGCGCTGGATCAGACGGATTGGTGTCGCTGGGTGTCCCTGTGCACGAGCCTGCGAGGCGTGCATTTGACGCACGCGCCTCATCTGGTGCCCTATATCGCTGATCTGGTGCGAGCTCTGCCTGAGCGTAGCGACGAGCTGGTGCGCATCGTGTTGCTGCTGGATGCGCTGCCCACCGCCGAGATGGAGGTTTTGACTCCGCGTGACCTGCCCTCGATTCACTGGCTACGCACGCACCGTGCGCAGGCGGGTGGCGTTGGTCTGGTGCGCGCCTGTGCGGCGGCGGGTATGCCGCTGTCCGGGGTTGAGTTGATGCAGGCTCAGACGGAGGGTTTTGCGCGCACAGTTGTGCGCGAGGGTGCGATCGCGACCCTGCTGTCCGGCGTCGAGGCTTTGCCTACGGCTCGTGAGTACGCCGAGCCGGCGGCGTGGCTGGCGCGTGTGCGCTGACGCCTCCCGCCTCGTGGGCGTGAATCCGCGGGGTAGTGTGCGGGCGTGTTCGCTCGCGGTGCGCGCCTGTCTGCGTTCGTTCATCGACGAGGCCGGGGTGCCTTCCGCGTTCGTCGTGGGCTTGTCGGGTGGTGCGGATTCGCTGGCGCTGGCCCTGACCGCGATTGATGTGGCGTCGCGCGCGGGTGTCGATGTGGTGACGGTGACGGTCGATCATGGCCTGCGGGCCGGTAGTGCGCAGGAGGCTCGCCGCGTCGCGGATCTGGCCGGCCGCCTGGGTGCGCGCGCGCTGACCGTCGCGGTGAGCGTCGATGGACCGGGAGGTCCCGAGGCCTCGGCCCGCGAGGCGCGTATTGCCGCCCTGCGTGAGGTGGCCCTGCGCGAGGGTGGGCCCGTGTTGCTGGGGCACACGATGGAGGACCAAGCTGAGACGGTGCTGCTGCGCTTGGCGCGCGGCTCGGGCCCCTCGTCGTTGCGCGCGATTGCGCCGATTCGACGCGACGAGGATGGGGTGACGTGGCTGCGCCCCCTGCTGGGCCTGCGCCGTGCCGATACGGCGGGCGCGTGCGAGCAGGTGGGGCTGACCCCCGTCGAGGACCCTACGAACGCGATCGACGGGCCGTGGCGCGCCGCGGACGGTAGTGCCCTGCGGCGCAGCGCTGTTCGTTACGGTGCGATCCCCGCGCTGGCCGATGCCCTCGGGATGGATCCTGTGCCCGCCTTGGCCCGTACGGCCGCCCTGTGCGCCGCCGACGATGATGCCCTGAATGGCTGGGCGCGCGCCCTCGTCGCAGGTGCACGCGAACGGGCCGTGAGCGGGGCCGACGCTGCTGCGCGCGCGGCGGACGGGTCCGACGGGATGGCTCGCGGGACGTTGCGCGACCGTGCTCAGGATGTCGCGGGCGAGGCGGGAGCTGAGGCGGGGGAGTGGGCCTCGTCCCTGGCGGTGGCCGACGTGGTCGGCGCTCCCCGAGCCGTGCGCACCCGAGCGCTGCGCGAGGCGGCACGCCGCGGGGGAATCCGGGCGCTGGCGGGAGCACACGTGGACGCCCTCGATGACCTGGTTGTTGCCTGGCGCGGCCAAGGGCCGATTCCCCTGCCCGGGGGTGCCGCGAAGCGTGTCGGTCGCGGTGCCCGAGCCCTCATCGTCTTCGCGCCGCACGAACCCGCCTGACCCCGCTTACTTGCCGCCGTACCCCGTCAGCCCGGCCCGCAGCCCCCGCCCCGCACCCGCGACGCTCGTCCCGCTGCCAGCTACGGCCTCGTGACGACGCGCATCCCGCGAGAATGCTTGTCGGCTGAGGCCAGGGGCTCGCGCGGCGGGATTGTGGCCCCTTCGGCGGCGCGAGAGGGCGTCGCGCCGGACAGCGTCGTTGCGCTCACAGTGAGAATAGATGCCTTCTACGCACAAACACGCCGTTTTATGGCACGCTTATAGTGCAACCGCTCGCGGAGCACCGATACGAAAAGAGGACACGGTGGACGCCACCGACATGGGTAATGATCTGAAGGAAATCCTCGTGACCGCCGAGGACATGGACCGTAGGCTCGGCGAGATGGCCGAGGCGATCGACCGCGATTACGCCGGCCAGGAACTGCTCATCGTCGGCGTCCTGCGCGGTGCCGTCATGGTCATGGCAGACCTGTCCCGCAAGCTGCACACGCCCCTCGAAATGGACTGGATGGCCGTCTCCTCCTACGGGTCGGGCACCAAGAGCTCGGGCGTCGTGCGTATCCTCAAGGACCTCGATCAGGACGTCGCCGGACGCCACGTTCTGATCGTCGAGGACATCATCGACTCCGGCCTGACCCTGTCCTGGCTTCAGGCGAACCTGATCGGGCGAGGCGCGGCCTCCGTCAACATCGCGACCGCGCTGCGCAAGCCCGCAGCGGCGAAGGTGGGCATCGACGTGGCCTACGTCGGTTTCGACATTCCCGACGAGTTCGTCGTCGGCTACGGCCTGGATTACGCGGAAAAGTATCGTAACCTGCCCTTCGTGGGAACGTTGCAGCCGCACGTTTACTCCAACTGAGACTATTTGAACCTGTAAGGGACTCACGTGAACGACAAGACGAAGACTAAGCGCCCGAGCTGGGGCTGGGTGACGATCCCCCTCGTCATCCTGCTCGTTGGCGGATGGTTCCTCTGGCAAGCGTTCCAGCCTCGTTCGATTACGACGTCCGAGGGTATGGCGCTCATCTCGGGGACCACGGTCGAGAAGGTTGTCCTCAACGAGGGCACCCAGCAGGTGAACCTGACGCTGACCGAGGATTACACGCACCAGAGCACCGGAGCGGGCGACCCCACGGCGAACCTGGGTAAGGACGTCTACTTCACGTACTCCTACGTTCAGACGAAGGATATTCTGGACACGGTCGCCGAGCAGGCTCCCGCCAAGGGCTGGAACGCGGTGCGTCCCCAGTCCAGCGCGCTGGGCGCGATGTTCCAGCTGATCGTTCCGCTGCTGGTCCTCATGGGCGCGTTCTACTTCATCATGCGGTCCATGTCGGGCTCGCGCATGATGGGCGGCTTCACGGCCTCGCGCGCCAAGGAGTTCAACCAGGAGCGCCCGGACGTGACCTTCGCGGACGTCGCCGGTGAGGACGAGGCCGTGGAGGAGCTCGAGGAGATCCGCGAGTTCCTGGCGTCCCCCGATAAGTTCCACAAGGTGGGCGCGCGTATCCCGCGTGGTGTCCTGCTCTACGGTCCTCCCGGAACGGGTAAGACCCTGCTGGCCAAGGCCGTCGCCGGCGAGGCCAAGGCCCCCTTCTTCTCGATCTCCGGCTCGGAGTTCATGGAGCTGTACGTCGGCGTGGGTGCCTCCCGCGTGCGTGAGCTCTTCGAGCGCGCGAAGAAGAACGCGCCGGCCATCATCTTCGTCGACGAGATCGACGCCGTGGGTCGCCACCGCGGCAGCGGCATTGGCGGCGGCAACGACGAGCGCGAGCAGACCCTGAACCAGCTCCTCGTCGAGATGGACGGCTTCGACGAGCGCGCCAACATCATCCTGATCGCGGCGACCAACCGCCCCGACATCCTCGACCCGGCGCTGCTGCGCCCGGGCCGCTTCGACCGCCAGATCGCCGTCGAGGCCCCGGACCTGAAGGGCCGCGAGGCCATCCTGAAGGTGCACGCGCAGGGCAAGCCCCTCACGCAGCAGGTGGACCTGCGTCAGATCGCCAAGCGCACACCCGGCTTCACGGGCGCGGACCTGGCGAACGTCCTCAACGAGGCCGCGCTGCTCACCGCGCGCTCCAACATGCAGTTCATCGACGAGCGCGCCATCGACGAGGCCATCGACCGCGTCATCGCGGGCCCCCAGAAGCGCACCCGCGTCATGAACGACCACGACAAGGCCGTGACCGCCTACCACGAGGCCGGCCACGCCCTGGCCGCCGCCGCACTGAACTACACGGACCCGGTCACGAAGGTGACGATCCTGCCGCGCGGCCGCGCCCTGGGCTACACGATGGTCATGCCCACCGAGGACCGCTTCAACAAGACCCGCAACCAGCTCCTCGACGACCTGGTGTACGGCATGGGCGGGCGCGTCGCCGAAGAGATCGTGTTCCGCGATCCCTCCACCGGCCCCGCCAACGACATCCAGCAGGCCACGAAGACGGCCCGCGCGATGGTCACCGACTACGGCATGAGCGACCGCATCGGCATGGTCAAGCTCGGCGACGCCGACACCGAGGCTTTCGGCCATGGAAGCGGCGAGGGCCCGCGCGCCTTCTCCGACGAGACGGCCGCGATCATCGACGAGGAGGTCCGCCGCCTCCTGGACAACGCGATGCGCGAGGCCTGGACGATCCTCACGAACAACCGCGGCGTCCTCGACACGCTGGCCTCCCGACTCCTGGAGGAGGAAACCCTCGACGAGGCGCAGCTGGCGGAGATCTTCAAGGACGTCGTCAAGGCGCCCGAGCGCCCCGTGTGGAACTACCAGTCCGACGCGGCCGTCCCCGGCGCCCTCATGGGCAACCCGGTCGGCGTGAACTCCGCCGAGTCCTCGGCGACCGACGCCGTTGCGGCCCGCGACCTGGACACACCGGCTAACGAGAACGAGGAGCAGGCGTGACCTACGATGCCGCAGGCGTGGAGAAGGCCTCACGCGACCTTTTGGTCGCGATCGGTGAGGACCCGCAGCGCGAGGGCCTGATCGGCACCCCCGACCGCATGGCGCGCGCGTGGCGCGAGATGTGCTCCGGCCTGTTCGAGGACCCCCGCGAGCACCTACGCACGCAGTTCCACGCGGGCACCGACGAGCTGGTCCTGGTCCGCGACATCACCTTCCACTCGGTGTGCGAACACCACCTGCTGCCCTTCTACGGCCGCGCGCACGTGGGCTACATCCCGCGCGGCGGTGTCGTCACGGGCCTGTCGAAGCTCGCGCGCCTCGTCGAGGGCTACGCGCGGCGCCCCCAGGTGCAGGAGCGCCTGACCGCGCAGATCGCCGACGCCATCGACGAGGTCCTGGAGCCCCAGGGGGTCATCGTCGTTATCGAGGCCGAGCACATGTGCATGTCGATGCGCGGCATCTCCAAGCCGGGCTCGTCGACCGTGACCAGCGCGCTGCGAGGCATCATGAGCGACGGTGCGACCCGCGCCGAGATGATGGCCCTCGTCCTGTCGGGGAGCCGCTGACATGTCCGCCCTTCCCCTGCCCCCCGCCCCGGCCTCGTCCCCGGTTCCGTCTCCTCCGGCGCTGCCGGGCGGTCTGAGCCTGCCGACCGGGCGCGCGGCGATCATGGGCATCCTCAACGTCACGCCCGACTCGTTTTCCGACGGGGGCCGCTACGTGGATCCCGCCGCTGCCCTCGAACATGCCCGTGCGATGGTGGAGGCCGGCGCTGACATTGTGGACGTGGGCGGGGAGTCGACGCGACCGAACTCGACGCGCATCAGTGCCGAGGAGGAGTGGGCGCGCATCGGCGCGATCGTGTCCGCGCTGGCGGGCGACGGCATCATCGTGTCCGTGGACACGCTGCACGCGTCGACGGCCCGCGCGGCGGCCGAAGCGGGAGCGGCGATTATCAACGACGTAAGCGGCGGGCGCTGGGATCCGCAGATGAACGCGGCGGTGGCTGCCTCGGGATGCGCCTACGTCGTCCAGCACTACCGCGCGCTGCCCGGCATGCCGGGGGAGCACTTCGACTACGGCGAGGATCTTGTGGGCACGCTCATCGAGCGCGTGACCCACCAGGTCCGGGATGCTCTTGATACGGGTGTGACACCTGATAAAATTGTAATCGACCCGGGCCTCGGCTTTTCGCTCACGAACGACCAGTGCTGGCAGATCCTCGCCGAACTGCCGCGCCTGACCACCTGTGGGTACCCTGTACTCATCGGAGCGTCGCGTAAGCGTTTCGTCAAGGCCCTCGGAGGCGACGTCGACACCGACAGCGCAGCCATCGCCGCCCACGCCGTCACCAGCGGCGCGTGGGCTGTGCGGGTCCACGACGTAGCGGCCACCGCGGCCGCCATCGCCTGAAAGGAGAACGACGGTGAGTAGCCGACGCGTCATCATCGCCCTCAAAGGTCTGGGGGCGCTGGCAAACCACGGCGTCTACGACTTCGAGCGCACCCAGGAACAGCGTTTCAGTGCCGACGTCGTCATGTGGATCGAGACTGCGGGTACCACCGACGACATTGCCGCGACCGTCTCCTACGCCGACATCGCCGACGAGACCATGGCGGTCCTGACCGGCAACCCCGTCGACCTCATCGAGACCCTGGCCGAAACCATCGCCTCGCGCGTCATGAGCCACGAGGGCGTGGTCGGCACCGAGGTCACCGTCCACAAGCCGGACGCGCCCATCAACCATCCCTTCGCCGACGTGTCCGTCACCGTGCGCCGCGGCGAGACTGACGCCATGCCTCTGTCCCTGTCCCTCAAGGGTATCTACGAGGCCGAGGACGGCTCCGTGCTCACGGGCGAAATCGAGGCATACGGCCGCGCCCAGGCACCCAGCCCCGCGCAGCAGAAGAAGGCTGCGCCCACGCGCAAGCGCCGCGGCGAACACGCAGCGCCCGCCCGCCCCGAAGACATCTCCCGCCCCGCACACCTGCGCGCCCGCCGCGTCGTCCTGGCCATCGGCGGCAACCTGGGCGACGTGCCCGTCACCCTCATGCACACCGTCGAGGCGCTGTCCTACATGGAGGGCTTCCAGATCGAGGACGTCTCCCCGATCATGCGCACCAAGCCGGTGCTCGCCCCCGGCCAGGCACCCCAGCCCGACTACTGGAACGCCGTCGTCGTCGGCTCCGCCATCGCAACCCCCGACGAGCTCTTCGCCCAGACCAGCCGCATCGAGCGCGAGCTGGGCCGCGAACGCCACGAACGCTGGGGCGCGCGTAGCATCGACATCGACATCATTCAGGTGGAAGGCCTGGCCTCCTCCGACCCGGTCCTCACCCTCCCGCACCCGCGCGCCAAGGAACGCGCCTTCGTGCTGGCACCCTGGCTGCTGTGCGACCCCAACGCGGTCCTCGAGGGCGTGGGACGCGTCTGCGACCTGCTCGCCACCACCCCCGACCGCGAGGGCATCATCGACGCCGTCGACGACTGGCTCGAAGACCCCTCCGCCGTCATCGCCGACTCCGACCAGCTCATCGCCCAGCGCAACGCCCAGGCCAACGCCGACATGCGCGAGCTCCTCGAGACGCTGACCGGCGAAATCAGCCACCTCGGCGACCTCAGCGCGCCCATCGGCGAGCCGCCGGCGGCCCCGAGCACCGTCGTCGAAGGCTCCGTCGTTGACGGTTCCATCGTCGAGCCCACACACGCGACGGACGAGGCACCCGCGCCCGCGTCGGAGGGCGCCGACGACGCCGAATCAGACGAGGCCCCGGTTGACGCCGACATCGCGACCCCCGTGCGCGGCGAACACGCGCTCACGGACACGTGGTCGGGCACGTGGGGTCGCCTGGACTCCGCCGACACCGCCGCATCCGGCGCGCCGGTCGAGGACAGCATTGACTCCGAGGCATCCCTGGGCGAGGACTCTCTGGGCGAGGACTCCCTGGGCGAGGACTCTCTGGGCGAGGACTCCGTCCCGCCCGTCCCCCAGCCCGACACACCCGCCCAGCTCGCCGCCCGCGCAGCTCATGCGTCCGCCCGCCAGGACGACGCGAACGATGCGCGTGAGTCCATTGGCGTGCGCGACTCGGTCGGCGCACGCGACGAATCCGGCCAGGGGCCGCGCGCCGACGCCCCGCACACCGCGCCCGCTCCCGGTGACGACGCGCCCACCCAGCCTCGCGACACCCAGCCCGCCGCCCCCGACAGCGGGGACGCGCAGGAGGCCAAGGCCTCGTCCAGGCCCGCGTGGCACCCCGTGTCCTCCGTGCCCGCGGACTCCCCGGCCGGACGGATGACCCGCAAGATTGGTTCGGGCAACTACACGCCGACCGGCGACGAAAAGCCGCGCTGGGCGCCCGTCTTCCACGAAAAGCGCGCGCAATCGCGCACCGAAATCAAGCTGCCCGACTGGAACTTCTCGGTGGGCGCCGCCCACGACGTGCGCGTCGTCGACGACCGGAGCGGGCTCGGCCGCGAGGAAGAGCCGCCCAAGGCGACCGTCCACGCCGACGGACGATCCACGATCCTGGCGCCCGGCCTGCCCGACAACACGCCCGTGGGTCCCATCCCCGAGGAAGAAGCTACCCACACCGGCATCCTGCGTCGAGTCGTCGTGCGTCCCACGATGACCGGAGCAATCCCAGTCGTCAAGAGGCGTTAAATGAAACCGCTGGCGATCACTTGGGTGCTGCTGGTCGGCGTCGTGAGCGCTGCACTGAGCTTTCTGGGCTTTTTCGCGCACATGCGCACCGGCGGCACACCCATGATCGTCACGCCCGGCCCCGGAGTGGTGTTCGCCGTGGCCACTGCCATCCTGATCTGGTCCGGCATGGCCGTGCGGCGCCTGCGCGCCGGTAAAGACACGTGGATCGACGCGATCGGCGCGATGCGCGTCGCCGTGTTCGCGCGCACGTCCGCGCTGGTGGGCGCGGGTCTGGTCGGCGTGCTCATCGGCGTCATGGGCGTGTCCCTGACGCAGCTTGAGGCCGCCCCTATGGTGTCGAATGCGATTGCCTCGGGTGTCAGCTCGGTCATTGGCGTCGTCTGGGTCATCGTGGCACTCGTCGTCGAACGCTGGTGCATCATCAATCCCGACGACGACACATCCGGCTCCAATAAGCGCAACGCCGCCGCCTGACCTTCACGCGCGGGGCGGCTTGTAGCTCCGAATGTGCCGGGCCTTCCGAGAGTTAGCAGCGCGCTCGCGCCCCGGCCCGGTATCGTTGAGACGTGGCCGACCAGCGTAAGAATTCCCCCAGGCGATCCTCCTCCCGCCGCAGCGCGTCGGGAGGCACCTCCGGGCGCGCGCCAGACCGCACGTCGCGCGCAGCATCGGGTGCACGAACGACGGCGAGCGGCAAGACGGCGCAGGGCCGCACAGCGGCCTCAGGTGCCGCACAGGCTCGCTCCGCACGCGGCGCATCCCGGCCCAGGCCTCGCTCGTCGGGCGGGGGCAAGCGCCCGCCCGTGAACCTGTGGCCTCGCCGCATCATCACGGGCCTGGGCCTCATTCTGGTTCTCGCGCTGATCGTCTGGGGCGTCGTCGCCCTGGTGCGCGCGATCGCCGGTGCGCTCACCCCCGACCCGGTTCCGCAGTCGGCCCCGCAGTCGGTGCAGTCGGGGACGGTCGACGCCTCGGGCTACACGCTTAAGGGCGGCCAGGAAGTCACCGCCGACGGCCTACTCACGAACGGCACGTCGATCGAGATTCCCGCCTGCCTCGAAAAGGACATCGCTGTGACCTCACAGGCCTCCGAGGCGAGCGCAGGGTCGACCATGTACGTGCAGGTGACGCTCGAAAACCGCGGCGCGGTCGCGTGCGCGACGTCGCTGTCGGATTACACCTTGCAGGTCTCTACGGGCGGCCAACAGGTCTACGATTCGGCGCGCTGCGAGGTCGATGAGGAGGATTCCAAGACGCTGCTGCTGCGTCCGAGCTCCACGTGGTCCGGGTGGCTCAGCTGGGACGGCCACGTGTACGCGGATGGTTGCACGACGCCTGCGGGTGGTGCCAGCGTGGCAGCGGTCGGCACCTACAAGATCGCTGTCCAGCACGGCACTCGTGAAGTGGGGTCGGCCGTCGCAGACGTGACGCCCGCTCCCGTCCCGCAGTCGGGTGCCCAGTCGGGCGCGCAGTCCGGGGCACAGTCCGGCGCCCAGTCGGGGGCTTCGCGGACTCGTTGACGAGGCCGGGGCAGCGTGCGATGCACCTGTCCTGTGCCGGTTTGTCGGGGCCGTCGGTGGCCGCGCGGGTCCTGCTGGTTGCTGGCTGCTTTACCAGCCGACGACGCCCGCGCCGACGGCCTGGGCCTGGTGGGCCAGGTTTTCGGCGATGAGCTGGGCGCGGTAGTGTCCGACGCCGTCGATGACTTCGATGTCGGCGACGGATGCGGCACGCAGCTGGGGCAGGGTCGTGAAGTGCTCGGAGACGGCCTTGATGGCGTTCCACGACAGGTGGGGGACCAGGGACAGGGCGCGCACGCCTCGCGGCATGATTTCGCGGTCGAGGTCGGCGACCTCGTACACGTCCAGGCCCAGGATGTTCGCGATGGCGGTCAGGTCGACGATGCGCTCCGAGCCCAGGGAGGACAGTTCGGCCTCGACGCGGGCGACGTCCGCGGGGTCAGCGATGTAGTCGCGCATGACGAGGGCGCGCTCGGAGGCAGAGCCGCGCACCAGGTCCTCAACCTGTAGCGCGAGGAGTCGGCCCTCGGAACCCAGTTCCTCGAGGTATTCGGTGATTTCGGAGGTGATGCGGCGGATCATTTCCATGCGCTGCATGACGGTCGCGACGTCGCGCACGGTCGCGCTGTCGCGCATCTCGAGGATCGTCAGGGTCTGGAGGACTTCGTCCAGGCGCTGGCTGTATCGATCGAGGGTGTCCACGGCCAGGTTGGCGCGCGACAGGAGAGCCTCAGGTTCTTCAACGAGGCGGTGTTCGGTTCCCACGTAGATGGAGATCATGCGCATCGATGCCGACAGGGACAGGACAGGCAGGTGAGTCTGGCGGGCGGTGCGCTGAGCGGTGCGGTGGCGCATGCCGGACTCGTCGGTGGGGATCATGGGGTCGGGAAAGAGCTGGACGTTGGCCTTACGGATGCGCCACAGGTCGGGGTCGATGATGACGGCGCCGTCCATCTTGCACAGCTCGCGTAGGCGAGCGGCCGTGAAAGCAACGTCGAGGTCGAAGCCGCCCGAGCACATGGCCTGAACCTCGGGGGTGTAACCCAGAACGATGAGAGCGCCCGTGTGGGAGCGCTGGATTCGTTCCAGTCCCTCGCGTAAAGGGGTGCCAGGCGCGACTGCGCGCAGTGCTTCTCGAAGGATCGCTGCGTCGGACGTCAAAGTGCTTCCCTCCCGAATGAGTAGGTTCGCCCTCTATTATTGCGAGTCTGTGGGAAAAGCGACGCGAATCGCCGTCGCTAAATCAGAGACAGTGAACACGGTGATGCCCTCGACGCGGGCGAGGTCCTCGCTGCCTTGAGCGGGGACGATGGCCGCTGAGAAGCCCAGGCGGGCGGCTTCGGCCAGTCGGCGCTGTGTGCCCGTGCAGGCGCGCACCTCTCCGGTGAGGGAGATTTCCCCGACCGCGACGAGGTTGGGGCGCGGGGGAGTGCCTTTGAGTGAGGACACGATGGAGATGGCCATCGCCAGGTCGATGGCGGGCTCGACGGTGCGCGCTCCGCCCACGGTCGACACGTACACGTCGGCCCCCGAAGTGTCGGCGCCGATGCGCGCCTGGAGGACCGCCAGGATCATGGCGACGCGCGCGTGGTCCACGCCCGAGGTGGTGCGCCGGGGCGATCCCCCGGAGGAGGGGGCGACCAGCGACTGAATCTCGGTGGGCAGCGGGCGGCGTCCTTCCAGTGACACCGTGGCGCACGTGCCGGGCACGCCGCGCGTCGTGCGCGACAGGAAGAGCCCGGAGGGGTCGGCCAGCCCGTAGATCCCCGAGTCGGTGAGCTCGAAGCACCCAACCTCGTCGGTGGGTCCGTAGCGGTTCTTCACGGCGCGCAGCAGGCGCAGGCGCGAGTGACGGTCGCCCTCGAACTGGCAGACGACGTCCACGAGGTGTTCGAGGACGCGCGGGCCCGCGATACCGCCGTCCTTCGTCACATGCCCGACCAGGAGGGTTGGCAGGTCGGATTCCTTGGCGACACGGATGAGCGAGGCAGCGACCGCCCGCACCTGGGCGACGCCGCCCGCCCCGCCCTCGACCTGGGCGGAGGAGATCGTCTGCACAGAGTCGACGATGAGCAGGGACGGAGCCGAGGCCTCGACGTGACCAAGGACAACACCCAGCTCCGTTTCATCCGCGATGAGCAGGTTGGGTTCAAGGGCCCCGATGCGTTCGGCCCGCCCGCGCACCTGCGCCGCCGACTCCTCGCCCGTCACGTACAGGACGGGACCGCGCCCGCCCTCGGCCGCCGTGCGCGCGGCCTTCGCGGCCACATCCAGGAGCAGCGTCGATTTGCCGACGCCGGGTTCGCCAGCCAGGAGGATCACCGCGCCGGGCACGATGCCGCCGCCGAGCACGCGGTCCAGCTCGCCCACTCCCGTCGACCGCGACGAAGCGCGCTCCCCGTCCACGTCACCGATGGGCAGCGCAGGCCGACGCGGGGTGGTTGCGGCCGCGCGCGGGCCGCCCGAGGCCTGACCCGCCTGGTCGACCGTGCCCCACGCCCCGCACTCGCGGCACTGGCCCACCCACTTCGGGGAGGTCCACCCGCACTCGGAGCAACGGTAGGTGATCTTCTCTTTCGCCATGACCCCACGGTAACCCGGCCCGCCCTCATCTGCGGTTCGCCCGCGCGGGACGAGGCCGGGGCACGGACGCGCGGGATGGGCCGTCGTATGCGCGCGCTGGGTTGAGAGCCTACGGGCGGTTCGCGAAATACTCGAGCAGGTGGGAGTCACCCGACACGATGATCTCGTCGTCAGAGTTGATGCGCGTCGTAGAGTTTGCGTACTCGAAGCGCTGCTTGGGGCGTCGAACTGCCACGACGTTGACACCGTAGCGTCCGCGCAGGTCCAGCTCTTCGAGGGAGAAACCGTGCACTTCCTTGGGGGGACGCAGCTTCATGATGGAAAAGCCGTCCTTTTCCATTTCGATGTAGTCGACCATGCGTCCGCCTACCAGGTGCGCGGTGCGCTTGCCCGCATCCAGGTCAGGGTAGACCACGTGATGGGCACCCACGCGTCGCAGGATGCGCCCGTGCTGGGAGGACGTCGCCTTGACCCAAATGGAGGAAATGCCCATATCCACCAGGTTCGCGGTGATCAACACGGCGGCCTCCAGGGAAGAGCCCACGCCGACGACGGCGCTACGGAACTCGCGCGCCCCCAGTTGCTCCAGCGCATCCTTGGACGTGGCGTCGGCCTCGACCAGGGGGAAGCGGCCCGCGAAGGCTTGCACGCGTGCGGGGTTCTTTTCGACGGCCAGGATCTCGTAGCCCAGCTGGTCTTGCGTCACCGCAACGGCGGACCCGAAACGGCCCAGACCAATGACCAGTGTGCCTGACTGGAGTTCCTTGGAGTCACGTTCTTCTGCCATGCCTCCATTCTTCCCCTCCCGTCCCCCGAGCGCGAACGGTGCGGCGCCTCGTCGCCTATTCCGCCGCGCGAGGAGTCAGGAGACGGCAGCGAACGCGTGAACAGTCGTGCGTGTCTTCGTGTCGACCGGCGTTAGTGACGGCATGCTTGCTGAGCGGCGATAAGAAGTTTTCAAGGTGGTAGACCTTCGTGTGCTGGAGAGGATAAACTTAACGTTAAACCGAGAGGTGCTCCTCAGGGAGTTCCCCTTTCGTCCTATGTCAGTGCCGGTTGACAGAAGTGAGGTCGCGCAGTGGTCGATACAACGAATTATGACAAGCTCAAGAATCTGATTGATATGCCGCGTCAGCCCTTGGGGGCCGAAGACATGACCGAGAATACGCAGGTCGGGGAAGCCCACGGCAAGGTTGATTCGGCCCATAGCAACGCGCAAGCGTTCATCTCCGATGAGACTGTGGGAACATCGCAGACTCGTGCGGGTGCGAACTCATGGATGTCTTCCTATATTGGAGACGTCAATAAACACCTGGGTAAAATCAAGTCGACCAAGGTGCACAATCTGACGGTGCGCGAAAGCATGCACACTCAGGCTGAGAAGGGCAGGGAGCTGAGTCCCGTTCTGCTGAGCGAGTCGGACATTGCGGAGAGTAAGAGGACGCCTCCGCTGACTCTCACTTCCGATGATGGAAAGGTCGTTGAGTACGTGACTCCCGAGGCGTACCTCACCGCCTTGGAAGAGCAGAAGAACGCGAAACGAGAGGCGGCGGCCAAAGAAATCCTGGCTCAGATCGACAAAGAAGCATACGCGGAGGAGGGTAGTATCTTCGTTCCGAAGGAGGATTACGTCCCAGGGCCGTGGCAACCTCAACCCGATCCCGGCCCTACGCCCCCGGCTCCGAGTCCGGCGTCTTCTGGTGGGAGTCGTGGTCTTGTTCCGACGGTTCGTAGTGGCACGGGTGCGGGTGGTGGTGAGTGGACGTCTCCTGCTCCGGGGGAGCTTGGGAGTGCGTCGAATCCGATTAGTGATCCGGCTGATTTGGCTCGTTATGATTTGACGACGACGCCGGTGAATCAGCGGATGACGCCGAATGGTCCTGTGGGTGGGCATATGCCTGCTGATGTGTTGAATGTGAATGATCCGGCGTGGCGTGCTGTTCCTTCTGCCGCGGGTGGTGGTGCGCGTATTGCTGGTGGTGTGTTGGTGGCTGGTTCTGCTGCTGGTGCTGCTGGTGCGGCGTTGTCTTATGGTGGTGGTTTTGCTGGGATTGGTGGGCTTGCTTCGGGTGCGTCTGGTTCTGCGTTGCGTGCTGTTGCTCCTGCCGGTGGTGTGTTGCGTCCTTCTGCGCTTCCTGGTGGGGGTGTAGCTGGGGCTGTTGGTGGTGCTGGCCGCGGCGGTGGTGTTGGTGTGGTTGGTCGTGGTGGTGTGGCGCCGGTGGGTTCTGGCGGTGCTGGTTCTGCTGGTGGTCGTGGTGCGACTGGTGGTGTCGCTGGTCGTGGTGGTGTGAGCGCTGCGGGTCGTGGTGCTTCCGGTGCTGGTGTGGTTGGTCGCGGTGGTGTGGCGCCGGTGGGTTCTGGTGCCTCTGGTACTGCTGGCGGTCGTGGCACTTCCGGTACTGGTGCGGTTGGTCGCGGTGGTGTGGCGCCGGTGGGTTCTGGCGGTGTTGGTACTGCTGGCGGTCGTGGCGGTGTCGCTGGTGGTCGTGCTACTTCCGGTGTTACTGCGGT